>JAESRU010000083.1 GCA_016764455.1 Hyphomicrobiales bacterium
CTTGCTTTGTCACGTTGCATTCCTTTCGGGCCTTTCGGGCCTTTCGGGCCTTTCGGGCCTTTCGGGCCTTTCGGGCCTTTCGGGCTTCTCAGATTACCGGTATTGTCATTTGGCCGATGCCGCTACATCCAACCTTGATCACATCCCCCGCAACGACCGGACCAACACCCTCCGGTGTTCCTGTCATGATCAGGTCTCCTGGATGCAAGGTATAATGGGCAGACGCAAAGGCGATCAAATCCGGGATATCTACGGTCATGGCCCCAACAGATGACCTTTGCTGCGGTTCTCCATTTTTCTCGAGCCAAATTTCAAGCGCAGCCGGGTCCGGGATTTCGTCCGCCGTTACAATCCACGGCCCGAACACTGAATAGGTATCGAGAGATTTGCGAAAACTCCTGTCCTCGGTACCACGCACAGACATATCGAGCCCGACCGTGTAGCCGGCTATATAATCCATCGCTTCATCGCGCGAAACCGAACGGCAGGTTTTCCCTATAATTACGGTCAACTCCGCCTCATAATCGGTGCGCCGATCCGGCAGGATACGCTTGATGCTCTCGGAAGGACCGATGACAGACGAGTTTGATTTCAGAAACAAACCAAATTTTTCGACCGGACGTTCAACGCCTTCCAGGGTCTTGGCATGAAACCCGTGATCAAGACCGGGGTCTTTCACATCGATTTCGACATGCTTGCGATAATTGGCCGGCGCCGCCATGATTTTTGACGGGTTGGTGACCGGGCATTGGAGCTGGACTTCATCCAGCGGCAAAGCTTCTGCAGCGCCCGCAATCTGTTTAATTTTTTCAAGCACCGCATCAAAGTTTGTGATCAACGGGTCCCCAATCGCGATCGGCCATCGTTGGCTCGGGATCACATCCAAAGCCGCCGAAACATCGCGTACCATATTGTCTTCCACCAATCCAAGCCGGTCTTCCCCAAATCGACAAAGTTTCACTTAGCTATTCCTTTTCTGTTCCAAATGCTCATTTAATTATGCGTATACCTAATATAATTCCATATTGCAAATTTCCAAATGATTTTCTAAATCCATATATAATCTTTAATATTAGGAATTTTTTGTCGAAATTTGAATTTTAGTTTGACTCTCAAAAATCAATCTTATTATAGGTATACGTAATATTATTATATTTCTGAAATTGTGAGGGCGGGTAAATGGGCGGCGATCTGGACTGTATTATTGTTGGCGGCGGGCTGGGGGGCCTTACCGCAGCCCTGGCGCTCGGCAAGGCCGGTCACAAGGTAACGCTGCTGGAACAGGCCGAGAAAATTGAACCGATCGGATACGGCATCCAGATCGGGCCGAACATATTTCCGATTTTCAAGGAATTCGGCATAGATCAGAAAATATTGCAAAAGGCCCACCTGCCCAGCGCCCTTCAATTGGTGGACGCCAATACCTCAGAGATGATCGGGGAAATTCCTCTGGATGACCGGTTCCTGGCACGTTTCAAATATCCCTATATCTGTATCCATCGCGGTGATTTTCACATGATCCTGCTGAATGCGTGCGCCCAGGCCGACAATATTGAATTGCGGAAAGGCGTGACGGTTACCGGGTATGATCAGATCGGCGACCGGGCCATCGCCAGAACCGAACATCACGGCGACATCGAAGCAGATATTGTCATTGGCGCTGACGGCATTAATTCTCGCCTGCGGGAACAAATGCATCCGAAAAGCGAATTGCAACCGATCGGCTATGTCGCCCACCGCACGATCGTACCATTTGATCAAGTGCCGGATATTATTCGCCAGGACCCGGTGGTTATGTGGGCGGGCGATGGCTATCACGTTATCTATTATCCCATGCCGAATAATATCGGCATGAATTTTGTGGCTGTCATGGGCCACAAAAATGAAGAGCCTGCGACCGGACACGAGGCCCGGCGGGCGCAAATTCTGCAACGCTGCGCCGACGGACATCCGGAAATGCTGGCGGTGCTTGAATTGATGGATTTTACCAGCCGCTGGAAACTGGCGGATCGCAAACCCCTAAAAGGCTGGTCGGACGGACGCACCGTTTTGCTTGGCGATGCGGTTCACGCGACATTCCAATCGTTGGCGCAGGGTGCCTGCATCGCCATTGAAGATGCGGTTGTGCTTGCCAATTGCCTTAACAATTCAGGCGACGATATCTCCGCCGCCTTCAAGGCATATGAAACCTTGCGGCGAGCGCGCACCGCGCGGGTGCAACTGGAATCCCGCGACATGTGGACATTCTATCATGTGGGCGGCGCGGATGTTGAAGCCCGCAACGCGCAATTTATCGACCGCACCCCGGAAGATTTCTACGATTGCATGGATTGGATCTGGACAGAGGCCGAACATTAGGGTGGGCACCGACGAAAGAACACCTAGCCATCATTCCCGACACAATTGAAGGCGTGATACATCGCCTATTCGTTTTGCCAAAGATGGCTGAAGAGTTGGAAGAAGCTGTTCCAAATCGAGGTGGCAGAAAGATAAAACCGAACAAGCCTGTTGTAACCGTTACAGAAAAAATTAAAGCAGCTCCTAAAGACCTGCGAGCGCATTATGATGAGTTGGCTGGGCTGTTAAAATCTCAGGGTGATGATGTGACTGTGCATCCCCAAAAACACTATCTGGCGTTTCGCCGGAACAGAAATTTCGGGTCGGTTCAGATTTATAATCAAAAGCGGGTAATACGGATTTACYTAAATCTTGMCCCNGRCGAAATYGATATYGATGAAACCTACATGCGCGACGTRYGCCAGATTGGCCATTTTGGCACCGGCGATCTGGAAATCACCATTCGGACAGGCAAAGATATTGAAAAGGTTCGCCACTTGGTCGAAGCGAGTTATGCCGCGTCATAACGACTTCATGTWYMNACTTRGYRYCSTGMNNCMCKRWKCTRYCYAKWSMMWNAWTSMGYAATYSKMKAMKNTCMKSMAWTTMAKSWNAAATNNTTGGCGCACCCGACAGGAGTCGAACCTGTGACCTCTGCCTTCGGAGTGCCGGAGTGATATATTTACTATCACTTAATTTGATTTCCTATTGTGACCAAAAGCGTTGATTTTACTCATAAAACTGCATACTCTGCGTTACAGCCGATAGCAATCGCATCCTTTGACCTTCGTTGATTTGCTGACACAGTGCTGACACGGATGGCCGTGGCACTTGGTGGAGTTAAATATGGCTAAGATTAGCAAGCGTTCCGTTGATGCGGCCCAACCCACGAATAAGCGGTACATAGTTTGGGACGATGCTCTAAAGGGCTTCGGCCTGCTGGTGCTTCCCACGGGAGTAAAGTCCTATGTCTTCAATTACCGGAATGCCTTCAATCGCGAGCGACGACTGACCATCGGCAAGCATGGCGGCGGACTGACGCCGGGTGCTGCCCGGACTCTGGCAGAGAGCTATGAAAGACAAGTGGCGGTTGGCCGCGATCCCTTAGAGGAAAAGACAACACGCAGGCAAGCACTGACGGTTGGGGAATTGCTCGATCAGTATCTAACGTCGGATACCTTCGCCAATAAGGCGCCGTCTACAAAAGCGATCGACAAAGGTCGCATTGCTCATCATCTGCGACCACTACTCGGTAAGATCGCGCTTCCCACACTCAAAATGTCTGATGTCGAAAGAGCCCACCGCGCCATTCGAGACGGCAAGACTGCAAAAGATAGGCCGTCTGCAAACAAGCGAGGCCGAGTGAGAGTGAGAGGTGGCGAGGGTGCAGCGCGAATGTCCATTCGTTTGTTGCGTGCGATTTTGTCCTGGGGGACTAAGCAAAAGATTGTACCGAGTGAAGTTGCGGACGCGGCCAAATATGTTGATGTGGGCCGCGATGGTCAGCGAACCACAATTATCTCGGATCCACAAACCNACGGGCTCCTGTTTAAAACGCTTGATCGACTGACGGATCCATCGGCGCTGATGCCGGGAGAGAGATTGCTTCGAACGGAAGTAGCTGACGCAGTTCGTGTGATTGCGCTCACCGGCGCGCGCCGTGGGGAGATAACAGGCCTTTGCTGGAGTCACGTGGATCTTGATGCCGGCACACTTACTCTGCCGCTTGATGCGCACAAGACTGGACGTAAAACCGGGCAGACGCGGATCATCGGCCTTCCAGCGCTCGCTTCTGCCATTATCTCGCGGCAACCCCAAGGTGATCCTGATGACTTAGTGTTTCGTCCAGCGCGGGGCGGAATCAAGATCGATCTGTCTCGTCCTTGGCGCTACATTCGAAAGACGGCAGGTTTGCCAGCAGACCTAGGTCTACATGGATTACGTCACTCGCTTGCCTCCCACATGGCCATGCAGGGCGCTGCCGCCTCAGAGATTATGACGGCGCTCGGCCATCGCGATATGTCGACTTCTCAGAAATACGTGCATTGGGCGCAAGACCAAAGACWGGTTCTCGCTGAGAAAGCCGCGAGAGGAATTATTGAGGCGATATCAGACAAAACTCGATAGAGCGCACACGGCAAAATGGTTAGATAGGAGAAGCTGTTTATGGAAGAAATATCYGGCGCTTGGGACATTGAAGTGGAGGAAAGACGTAAGAGCGGCTCCGAGGAAATTGGGTTCATTCGCGATGAAATAATTGTTGATTGGCTTCTGCTGGGAGACACCAGACCCTTTTGCGACTGGGTTCTAAATCGAAAACATGTTCCGTCTAAGCGTGTCGTCGAAACAATAGCTTTCATGATGCTAAGGTCAGTAGGGAAAAAGCTCGCACCGAAGTATGATGAAGAGTACCCGTATAGCCTCGAAATCGGCAATCGCGCCCCAAACAGGAAGAAGAATCCGGAAACTCCGATCACGGATTGGCTGATTGGAGGCAATGTCACTCGCCTGATAAACGAGGGTATGAAATACGAAGCAGCGATAGCTACCGTTCGGGATTTATTCGAAGAAGATGGCGTCCCAATTAGTAAAGGTAAGATTGAAAAAGCTTACTCCAAGTACAAAAAAAGATTGGTTACCCTAAATAAGTAAGTACTTTTTTATGGCGCAAAATCAACGACTTAAAATGAAAATGGTTTAATGGATGTCTCCATCGATACTGTGAAGGAGACATCGAACTATGCAAACCTCGTTAAAATACCTGACCCGATCTGAAGCTGTAGCATACGTCGCAGAACGCGGCTTGATCGTCACAAAAGGCACGATGGCGAAATTCGCCACCTGTGGTGGCGGCGCAAAATACCAAGTCTTTTGTGGACGCGCATACTACCTGCCCGGCGACTTAGACGAATGGATTGCCCTCAAGCTGTCTGCCCCTCGTTGTTCAACCAGCGAGGTGAGATCGTGAACCTTTTCATATTCACCGAATGGCGTATATTCCCGTATGTTCCTTTCCACGATTGTCGGATTGATTTCACATCACCTTGTGGCTTGAGGTGGGTAAAATGACCGATAAAAATGAAATCTCAAAACTACGCAGTCAACTTCTGGCGAACGGTTTTTCGCCCATTCCAAACCACGATAAACGCTGTTTTTTAAGCGGCTGGCCAAAGGTCGCCATTGRCGACGCGGCAATCAAAAAATGGAGCCGTATGCGAGACACCAAGGCGACCGGCTTACGTGTCGAGCATGGCTTGTGCGTTATCGACATTGATATCGACCACCGCATTATCGAAGACAYCGCCGAGGCCATGCTGGCGACCCTGCCCGACGACCTACGCCCCGAACGTTTGGAACGCCACGGCAAAGGTTACAAGTTTGCATGGTATTGTCGCACCGACGATTTGTTCGCCCGCCTGCACACGCGGTCGTGGCTTGCACCCGGCGATACTGAAGACGATGGCACTCACTTGGTTGAGATATTTGGCGGCGGCTCCCCGCGCCAGTTCGGGTCATTTGGCCCCCATACTGTGGACGACGAAGGCAACACAAAGGTGTCGTATGGCTGGGCGGATGAAAGCCCCGAAGATATCCCGCTCAATGCGCTGGACGTCCTGACCAAAGGCCAGCTGTTCGCCATGCTGGACGCCGCCGAGGCCGAGCTGAAGGTGCAGGGGTTTGAACCTGTCAAGCGCACCAAGCGCGGTGAAAGCACACCGTCGCGTGAATACGATTTGACTGAGGACATGCTGTTCGATTTGTTGGACGGGCGCACTGTCGGGCTGCCCGTGTTGCAGGACATGGTGAAGAACGGTTACACCGGAAACTGTTCGGCGTCGTGGCTGGATGGTGCGATCGCCAAGAACCGGCACCGCTGCCTGATATCCAAGTCCGGGTCTGGTCACATAACCATCTGGGAAAGCGCCGCCGGGGTCACCCACATGCCTGCCGCCATTAAACCGACGGATTTTACAGAACGTGTTGACCGTATCGCCGAGAAGATACGTGAGATACAGGACCAGCGCCGCGCACAACTAACAGACCAAGACGACCACCTTACGGGCGCGGCCAAGCTGCTTGTGTCGTACGCTTTCATGCCCACCGCACGCGCGCAGGTTGTTCCGTTGTGGTCGGTGTCCGACGACGAGGCCACGACGGTGGTAAATTTCCGTCTTCAGATGATGCCGTATTGCGGTATCGAAGTCGGCCCGCGTGGAGGAGAGAAGAAAACCAACCC
>JAESRU010000226.1 GCA_016764455.1 Hyphomicrobiales bacterium
ATTGCGCTCTCGCCACCGCTGATAATTGAAGAAAGACAGATTACAGAAATTTTCGAAAAACTTGGAAAATTGCTGAGCAATCTTGATTGATGACGGGCTGCCGATTGCGGTTCGGCAAGTCGCGGCGTAATAATGTTTAGGTTCACCGAATCGATTTCGGTGAATTTCGGGGCGGCGGACGCTTGTACGAGGGAAAATTTTGAGCCGGATAATGAGTTTGCTGATCGCATTTTTTGTGCTGGCGATAGCTGGTTCATTTGCGATTGTCTTGCATTTGCGTCTCGGAGCCACCATTCCAGTCGCCACTTTGGCTGGTATCACAACTGCCCTCGCGATTGGCATGGTCCACATGATCGCGGCGCGTGGACGCGACCGGCGCAAAGTGCGCGGTGAAATTCGCGACCTGCTCCATACCGACACCCGCCTTGGTAAAGCCATGCTGGAGGTGCGCCAGCGTCTTGAAGACATCGATCAGATCGAAAAGCGTCTGGAAGCCCATGAGGCCAACCTGGATTCAAGGGTTGCGGATTTGGTGGATCACCATGTTGTTGAAAGCGTTGACGGCTTGATCGACATGCGCATCGATGACGTCAAGACGACCCTTGTCAGTGAAATGCAAATGATCGAGACCTTGGTCAAGCAACTTGCTGAAGGGGTTAAATCCGGGGCCGCGATCAGGCCGCCGGCAAACGGCGCATTGAAGGTTGCTGATACCGGGCCCCCGGTCACCGATACMCCGCTTGGCCATATGGATGACAGCGATGTGCTGGATATGGTCCGCAAGTCGATTGARGATAAYMGGGTTGATCTYTATTTGCAGCCCATGGTGACCCTGCCGCAGCGCAAGGTGAGATATTACGAAGCCCTGTCGCGGCTACGGTCAGATGACGGCAATTTGATTTTTCCGTCCGATTATATCCGCGTGGCAGAGCCTGCCGGTATCATGCCAATGATCGACAATTTGTTGCTGTATCGCGGCGTCCAGATTGTTCGGCAATTGACCCGCCGAAACAGCGAAATTGGAGTCTTTTGCAATATCTCCGCCCATTCACTGGTGGATGCTGAATTCTTCCCGCAATTCGTCGATTTCATGGAGCATAACCGCTCCCTTGCRGGSTCGATGTATTTYGAACTGGCCCAATCTGTSGTCAAAGGGYTGGGGCCRGTGGAAGTGGAAAGCATGTCGGCGCTTGCCAGCCACGGGTTYCGCTTTTCRATGGACCATGTRACGGCKCTTGATTTYGATCCCAAGGATCTGGCCGAACGCGGCTTCAAATTTGTGAAAATTCCAGCTGATTTGTTGCTCAGCGGCGGCGAAGATAGCGGTGCGCAAATTCACCCGGCTGACTTRAGTGATCTGCTTGCCCGCAACGGTATCAAGCTTGTTGCTGAAAAAATCGAATCCGAGGCAACCGTCGTCAACCTGCTGGATTATGATGTCACGTTAGGGCAGGGGTTCCTGTTTTCTGAACCCAAACCGGTACGCGGGGATGCGCTCAAAGATGCGCCCGGTGACGAACGTCTCAGCAAAGCCGTCTGAGCTGTATCTCTGATCAAATGACAGCAACCATACTGACAGATATCGAGCATTTCGAGCATTTGGCGGCTTCCTATGAGTGCGTCCTGTGCGATATTTGGGGCGTCATCCATGATGGTGTCACGGTTGATATGCAGGCGGTCGAAGCGCTCCAGAATTTCAAGAAAAACGGCGGCCGGGTGATATTGCTGACCAACGCACCGCGACCGGCACAGTCTGTCGCGCGGCAATTAGCCGATCTGGGGGCACCGGATGATATCGGGGACGCGATTGTCACATCTGGTGATGTTACGAGAAAATTGTTGCAGGAGCGGATCGCCAAAAAAATCTGGCATCTGGGTCCGGAGCGCGACAACGGCGTTTATGCCGGACTGTCAGTTAATTTGTGTGAGCGCCAGGAAAGCGAAGTAATTCTGTGTACCGGCCTGTTTGAAGACGCCGCCGAGACACCTGAAGATTACCGCGAAATATTTGAAAATTGTATCACCCGTGGCCAGGAAATGATCTGCGCCAATCCAGACCTGATGGTGGACCGGGGTGGGACCCTGGTTCCCTGTGCCGGGGCACTCGCGGAATTGTACAATTCTCTTGGCGGTCAGGTTATTTATGCGGGTAAGCCGTGGCGGCCAATCTACGATATGGCGATGGCAATTGCAGGCAATATTGCCCGCGACCGGGTATTGGCAATTGGAGATTCAATCCGCACCGATATGCGCGGCGCCCATAAATGCGGGTTCGACGCTTTATTTATCGAGGGCGCAATTTCAGCAACAGAGCGAAAAGACGGTAAGACGATCGCAGCCGTATTTGCCGAGGCCGGGATTAAACCCGTAGGCGTTCAACAAAGCCTGATCTGGTAATTTTCCCGGAAACGCGTTCCCCGGAAATGCCTTAATCGAACATAGCGTCGATATCGTCCTGGTTTGGATCTTCCGCGCCTGTATCTGCAAACATGTCGTCGATGGTATTTTGCTGGATTGCGTCTTTTGAATCTTGTGGACCGTGCAAGATCAGTTCTTCACGGCGCTTGGCTTCGCGCTGTTCTTCTTCCGACAATTCCGGATCGCCATCCATGGCGCCAATGGCGCTGGAAAACCGGMTGATCCGGGCTTCAATAAAGTTGAGGGTTTCAACAACCTTGCTGATCCGTTGTCCGGTTAAATCCTGGAACGAGCAGGCTTCCATAATTTTGATAACGTGATCGTTGATTTCCGCCTGATAGGCTTCAGGATCAGAAATATCCGCAGCCATCATCGCTTCGGCGGAAGTCATGATTGTCTCGGTCGCGGCTTCAGTTGTCTCGACAATGGCATCAAGCTCGTGCCCGGCATCCGGGATGCGGCCATTTTTGATGTCGTTCGGGCGAAGCGCCCCAATTTCGGTGCGCATATCGGCGATATGCGTGCTGATATCCTTGAATTCCGCGTAAATAGTGGAATCCAGCGTGTCAAAGAAATTATGTGCCGAATGGGTCATGGCTTCTGCAAGCGCCATTACATCCATCAAGGACAGGTCTTCGCGGGTTTTCCCGCTAAATTGCTCAACAATATCGCCCATTGCGGCGATAGCATCGCGRTTWTTWRCTTCTGCTGGYTTWGCGGACATGGTTNCCCCCCTATCCTTTTTNGYGYRCCCTTARNACAGRTCGTGCATTKACGCACGACCTGTGGTCCYTMAGGGYAATTCRACTATTTYTCGCCGAATACRGCGTCGATYTTTGMTTTTAGYGTYGCRGCGTTGAAAGGYTTCACGATGTAATTATTCACACCGGCCTTTTTAGCAGCGATAACATTCTCGGTTTTRGATTCAGCCGTCACCATGATGAAAGGTGTGCGGGAAATATGCTCATCGCCGCGCACTTCCTTGAGCAGCTCATAGCCGGTCATGGGTTCCATATTCCAATCGGAAATGATGAGGCCGTATTTGCGTTCCTTGGCCTTGGCCAAAGCTTCGGTGCCGTCAGCAGCATCGTCAACTTCGTTGAAACCAAGTTGCTTCAGCAGGTTCCGGATAATCCGAACCATGGTTTTATAATCGTCGACCACGAGGATCGGCATTGTTGGATCAATCGCCAATTTAAATACTCCATCAAGCGGTGGACCCAGATTGGATTCCGCCTATTGCCCATAAGGCGCCAAGCGCCCGCCCAAACATGATTTTCAATGAAACTCACATTCCGATCAGGAAAATAACGGCTTGGTTTAAAAAATGAGTTAATGCAGGGCTGTTTTTCAAATCCGGTGACAATACGCTTGAAGGAGTCGTACATCGGTGGAATTGATGCTAAGCAACAATTTGAATTTTGAACCGGTATCCTTCACAGCCAGCACGTATTCTCATGAAAATTATTAGCGAACTGAGCGCGATCTCAACAGAGCTGCGTGGTGCCGTATTGGCACTGGGCAATTTTGACGGGGTTCACAAAGGCCATCAAGCCGTCCTGGGCACGGCGCAGGAGGCTGCTACCAAGTTGGGGTTGCCTTGTGGGGTTATGGTTTTTGAGCCTCACCCACGGGAATTTTTTAACCCATCCAGCCCGGTTTTCAGAATTACGCCGATTGAGGCCAAGCTGGAAGTGTTCAAGGCTTTGGGRCTGGATTATTGTATTGTGGTTCCCTTTAACAAGGAATTTTCCCGACAATCAGCAGCAGATTTTGTCGCCGAAGATCTGGTGGCCAAACTTGGTGTCAAACATGTGGTTGCGGGATACGATTTTCATTTTGGCAACAAGCGTCAGGGCAACCCGGAATATCTGATCCAGCAGGGAAAAAATTTCGGTTTTGAAACAACCATCGTCGCACCGCTRGAGATGGACAATGAGCCCTGYTCTTCAAGCGGTATCCGGGTATTGCTGGAAGCAGGGAACGTAGCCGGGGCAGCAGCCAACCTCGGCTATCGCTGGTTTGTGCGCAGCACCGTTATTGACGGCGACAAGCGCGGGCGCGATCTTGGATTTCCAACTGCCAATATGGCGATGCCGGAATCATGCCGCATGCTGCTTGGAATTTATGCAGTCCGCATGCGCCGCAATGGACCGGATGGAATACGCATTCATGACGGCGTCGCGAGCTATGGTGTGCGCCCCACATTTGGTGGCGGCGAGGNCATTCTTGAAACATTTTTGTTTGATTTCGACGAAGATATTTATGGCGAAACGGTTGAAGTGGTGCTGGTCGGATTTATCCGGCCTGAAGCCAAATTTGACAGCGCCGACGCGCTGGTAGTGCAAATGCGTCAAGACAGCATCGAAGCGAAATCCATTTTGAATGAGGCGGCCGGAAAATCCACGTCGCTCGACCAAAACCTTAACGCCAAGTCGCGTAACCTCTGACCCGCAAATTCTGCCCATAAATTCTGGCATGTCTTGCTGGATTGTTGCACGCGCGGTTGTTAATAAGGCCCGGACCGGAGGGTCCAGATTTTAATCAGGTAAAATTTCATGACTTCTGAGAAGAATAAAAATACAGGCAATGACGGCGGGATGGATTACAAATCCACAATTTTGTTGCCCAAGACAGAATTCCCCATGCGTGCCGGGTTGCCGAAAAAAGAACCTGAAATTCTTCGCAAATGGCAGGACATGAACCTGTATAAGCGCCAGCGCGAAGACGCGGCTGGACGCCCGCGCTACATTCTTCATGATGGTCCGCCCTACGCCAACGGGCATTTGCATATCGGCCACGCACTCAACAAAATCCTGAAAGACGTGGTGGTCCGCTCCCAGCAGATGTTGGGTTTTGATGCCAATTACGTGCCAGGCTGGGATTGCCATGGCCTGCCGATTGAATGGAAAATCGAAGAACAATATCGCGCCAAAGGCAAAAACAAGGACGAGGTTCCAGTCAACGAATTTCGCCAGGAATGTCGCGAATTTGCAGCCAAATGGGTCAAGGTCCAGGGCGAAGAATTCCAGCGCTTCGGGGTRATCGGTGATTTTGAAAATCCCTACACCACAATGGCTTTTGAATCTGAGGCCGTGATYGCCRCTGAATTGATGAAATTCGCCAAATCCGGCCAGCTCTACCGGGGCTCTAAACCCATCATGTGGTCGGTGGTTGAACGCACGGCTTTGGCCGAAGCCGAGATTGAATATCACGATTATCAGTCAGATACGGTCTGGGTAAAATTCCCGGTGAAGGAAACGTCTGCCGATGATCTGAGAGACGCCGGGATTGTCATATGGACAACAACGCCCTGGACCATTCCCGGTAACCGGGCGGTTTCATATTCGGAAAAAATCGAATATGGCCTTTATGAAATTGTCGCTGCTGAAAATGATTTCGGGCCGCAACCGGGCGAGAAATTGCTCTTTGCCGGTTCGCTCGCTGAAATATGCGCTAACAAGGCAAAGCTGACATTCAAAAAACTCAGGGTTGTCGAGAAGGATGATCTTGCAGGAATGACCTGCCACCACCCGCTCAAAGGGTTGGGCAGCGGATACGAGTTTTCCGTGCCGCTCATTCCGGGCGATCACGTCACCGATGAAGACGGTACCGGATTTGTCCATACCGCGCCCGGTCATGGCCGCGAAGACTTTGAAGCCTGGATGGATGCCGCCAGCGGCCTTGAAGCCCGCGGCATTGATTCTTCAATCCCGTTCACGGTGGACGACGGCGGCTATCTCACCGAAGACGCGCCGGGCCTGGTTGGCAAGCGCGTCATCACCGACAAGGGYGACAAGGGCGAYGCCAACGARGCCGTMATYTCWGAGTTGATCGGGCGRAACAAYCTRTTYKCGCGSGGRCGGCTCAAACATCAATATCCCCATTCRTGGCGCTCSAAARMGCCGRTSATYTTCCGYAAYACGCCGCAATGGTTYRTCTMYATSGAYMRSRAKATSGMMGRYGRWGGMRRCTTGCGTGAAAAGGCGCTCGCCGCCATTAACGAGACCGGTTTTACGCCGCCGCAAGGCAAGAACCGTATTCGCGCCATGGTGGAAGGACGCCCGGATTGGTTGATCTCACGTCAGCGCGCCTGGGGCGCGCCGATCACTCTTTTTGTAAACA
>JAESRU010000084.1 GCA_016764455.1 Hyphomicrobiales bacterium
GCTGGGCTTGTTTGGCGGCGAACCTGGACTTGATGACCCGGCATTTCGCGATCGCTTGCGGAACATTTGGGGCATGGAACCCCGCAATGCCAATTACGGCGTCTCCGATGTATTTTGCAATTTCGCTGCCCAATGCACCGAAGATTCCAGGCTTCATTTTTTAGCGGACGATGTTTTATATCCAGAGCTGATCAACCCGGATACCGAAGCCTCATTGCCCGTTGCCGCCGGGCAACAGGGCGAATTGGCACTGACTCATCTGGCCCGCGATTGCCAGCCATTGGTGAGATTTCGCACCGGCGACATTATCGCAATTGATGCAACCGAGCCCTGCAAATGCGGGCGCACAGGGTTTCGGTTCCATGTTATCGGGCGCARTGATGACATGGTGGTTGTGCGCGGCCTCAATTTATTCCCCACCATGGTGGCGGCGTTGATCAATGAATTTGCGGAATTATCTGGTGATTACCGGATCATTTTAGACCAACCACCTCCTTACGATTTCCTGCCAATTCAGGTGGAACTTGCGCAGGGCACTATTTTGAACGACGAAATCGGACCTATTATCGAGCAAGCCATAAAATCCAAACTGGGCGCAACAGCACACGTCACCATAGTACCAGCGGGACATTTCCCGACTATAGAAGGAAAAACCATGCGCGTTTTGAGGACATACAAATGAGTGATTTCACATATAAAACTGTCATCAGCAGCCTGCAGGATAATGGCGTCAGAATAATCACCCTGAACCGGCCTGAAAGCCTCAATGCCATGACTTTGGGGCTGATCAATGATGTCACCAGGGCGTTTGATGATGCCAATGCTGACCCGACAACCCGGGTCATTATTTTGACCGGCGCCGGGCGGGCTTTTTGCGCCGGTGACGATCGCCGCGAACATGTCCACCCCGAAAGCGAAGCCGAGGCGCGGGTTCTGGTAGACGCAATTCAGGCGACAACAAAAGCCATTRTGCAGGGTGCCAAGCCCGTTATTGGGGCCATCAATGGCTGGGCCGTTGGTGGTGGTTTTGAATGGGCAATCAATTGTGATTTTCCGATCTGGGCCGAAAGCGCCAAAGGATTTTTCCCGGAAATTTCCCTCAATCTGTTTGTTACAGGCGCGGTTACCTCGCTTCTGCCCGCCATGGTGGGGTTGAACAAGGCGCGTGAAATGCTTTTTCTGGGTGACCGCTATAGCGCCAAAAATTTGCTGGAAATGGGCGTAGCCTGGCGCGTGGTCCAAGATGACAATTTGATGGAAGAGGCCCTTACAGTCGCTAACCACCTGAGCGAATTACCTATTATGTCTGTGCGGGCGATGAAACGGGTCTTGAACCAGTCTGCATTCAGCAATATGGACCAGGCGCTGCGCTTCGAAACCGAAGCGACCATTGCCGGGTTTCTTGACCCTGAAACCACCCGGCGTCTCAAAGAATTTTAAAAAATTGAGCAGGTTCGCAGCAACCAAAACTACTGCTATAGGTGACAAAATTATTTTGCTCYGCGCAAAGGCCCTATCGAAATGACCGACAAAAATTCACGCTCGCCGATTATAATTGCACCATCAATTCTGTCTGCAGACTTTGCCCGTCTTGGCGAAGAAGTTAGCGCAATCGACAATGCGGGATGTGACTGGGTGCATATCGACGTAATGGACGGTCATTTTGTGCCAAACCTGACTTTTGGCCCGTGTGTGATCGAAGCCATACGCCCGCATTCGAAAAAGATTTTTGATGTGCATCTGATGATCGATCCGGCAGGCCCTTATCTGGAAGCCTATTCTGCTGCCGGTGCCGACATCATCACGGTGCACGCCGAAGCCGACAAGCATCTYGATCGCTCATTGCAGGTGATCCGGAATTTGGGGAAGAAGGCCGGCGTCTCGCTCAACCCGGCAACCCATGAAAGCGTGATCGAATATGTYCTCGACAAAATCGACCTCGTGCTGGTGATGACGGTCAACCCAGGATTTGGCGGGCAGAAATTTCTCGAATCTCAAATCTCAAAAATTGCCAATATCCGCGCAATGATCGGTGACCGTCCGATCCATCTGGAAGTTGATGGCGGCGTCAACCCGCAAACCGCTGCAATGGTCGCAAAAGCCGGCGCGGACGCGCTGGTAGCTGGATCGGCGGTATTTGGCGACGGCAATTACGCCGCCAATATCGCCGCAATCCGGGCAGGTGCGGAAAACGCCTTAGTTTGATCCGCGAAACTTGTTGATTATCGCCCATGCGGCAGGTGCCACACACGCTGCCAGCATCAGCTTGAGCGCATCACCATACAGGAACGGTGTGATCCCGAAGGCAAATGTCTTTTCCCAATCAAGCACCAGCAATGTTTTCAGCCACAACAGGCCGGGAATATAAATTGCGATACTGGCAAGTAGCATAACCGGAATCATTTTAAGAAGGCTGCGATCCCAACCACGATCCGTGAACCAGCCGACAATTGCTACCGCGAAGATAAAGCCAAGCAGATATCCACCGGTCGGCCCCATCATATAGGCCATCCCGATGCCCTTTTCGGGCGTTCCGGAAAATACCGGCATGCCAACCGCACCTTGTGCCAGATAGACAAAAATCGTCGCCAACCCAAGGCGAAGTCCATAAGCCGCGCCGATCAGCAATACAGCAAATGTGTGCATCGCAACCGGAACTGGCCCGATATCAATATGGATTTTTGCGCACAAAGTCAGAAATGCAGACCCTGCCATTGCCAGCGCAATCAACCGCAATGCCGCTATAGGTGTTGAAACCGGCCACAATGCATTTGCCAGAGAAGGGAATGTTCCATTATTTGTCTGCATTAGATATCTCTTTTCGTGATCGCGCTTTGAATTGAAGCAGACAATATCAGAATCGCAAAAAAACCCAAACGGAAAGTCAGATTGATCCAAACCAAATATAGAGGTTCACAACGCATTTTTTACCGTTCGGTTCAATAATGCTGCTGCTTTCAATATGCATGAAGCAATATTGATCAACGGCCTTAAAGATATGCAAATGAGAAAAACCCTTTACCGCATTCTAGAGCGACCCCACCACACTGACCAGGCCGGACGTATCGTTGACCTGGTCCTGATTGTCCTGATCACGATCAATGTGATTTCCGTGACGCTCGAGACCGTTGATTGGATATATGCGGACTACAAACAATTATTCGATTTCATCGAAATTGTGTCAGTGGCTGTCTTTTCCATCGAATATCTATTGCGCGTGTGGTCCTGCGTTGAAATAGATCCTGAACAACCGGCATTGGTTCAGCGCCTTCGATATATGACCTCACTCATGGCGCTTACAGACTTGCTGGCCATTGCCCCATTCTACTTGTCATTCTTCTTTGCCATTGATTTGCGGTTCCTGCGTGTTTTGCGGCTGTTGCGGATTTTCAAACTGACCCGCTATTCGTCTGCGATGACCATGCTTCTGGACGTTTTTCGCGAAGAAGCAAACGCATTCTTTGCCGGAACGTTCATCCTGTTTGTGCTGCTGGTTCTCGCAGCAAGCGGCGCGTATCTGGTGGAGCAAGATGTGCAGCCGGAAAAATTCGGCTCAATCCCTGATGCGATGTGGTGGGCTATCTCAACCCTCACTACGCTTGGCTACGGTGACGTCACCCCTATCACCCCATTGGGAAAATTGTTCGGTGCCTGTGTCGCCGTGACAGGGATCGGTATGGCAGCCCTCCCGGCTGGTATTCTGGCGAGTGGCCTCGCCGATCAATTGCGCCGCAAACGAGAAGCGCTTGCGGCGCAATATCGCGCAGCCCTTGAAGACGGTGTTATCGATGCCGATGAAGCGCACGAATTGGAAGAATACAGAAAAAACCTGGGTCTAAGTAAACTTCTGGCGACCGAAATTCTGCAAGACCTGAAGCAAAATGCTTCATCACACAAGCTAAGCTACTGCCCCAATTGCGGTGAAGATCTCGCCCGCTACCATTTGCCAAAATAATCTCGAGATCGGCGTTTAGAAGTTCAACGAAATATCCCGATGCCCGGACCCACAGCTTGCGACGAACAAAGCCTGTTCATGGTTCAGCTGGGATTGCATGCGCACACCAATCGTCCCCCGGATCAAAGCTTCATAGCTGGCAATATTGCCCTCCAATTCACGTGCTGCGCGTTCGCGCCATGGTAGCTGTTCCTGATATTCTGAAATAACCAGCGCCATCTCATCTGCCGCCTTTGCACGGTTAGGTGTATCACCACGAAGGGCGCGGCGAACTTTGGAAAGCCCGGAACGGATACTCGACGTACCTTCAATGTCGTTAAACGCCGAACTGAAACCGGAAATCCGCACCATCATCGCTGCCGCATCAGCGCTGGCCAGATCACTACGAATGGCTTCAAACTCTCCGGCAAGTTCCTTATATGCCGCTGAGCCTTCAAACGTACGCACCAGCGTCGCGACTGGCTCGTAACCGGAATCTGCTGCGCGTCGGAATTGCCTGCGAAGTAAAATTTCTGCGTCGCGAACGACACCAAATATTTCAGACCGCTCTGACCAATCGGCCGGAATTGTTGCAAGCAGCGCGTCGTGCTCTACTTTAAGTGTTTCAGCTTGCTGCAAGAAATCAGCCTTGGCGGCGGCATTCTCATCACCGCGCAGCCTGCTGGCTTCGGTTTCAAAAGTCTTGATCTGATCATTCAGTTTCCGGGCTTCGGCCTCGATAAACCTTACTTCAGAATGCAGTGGCCTAAAGGCCGGGGCGTGTTCAGCAACCACGGCTTCAGCAGCTTTCGCATCAGCCAACAGGCCAATAGATTTCTCGGCCTCGTCAAAACTGGCGGTTATTGAAGATGCCAGCCGGGTCGGCAGATAACTCACGTCAAACCCGCGGGCGGTTACAATCGCATCACGGATCATGTTGCCATTGGCCATAAATTCACCGTGGATATATTCCTCCACACAATAAAGCAGCTTTGGGTTGCGCGGCGGTGGTGCGGTTTCAGATGTCAGCGACAACCGGCTTGGTAGATAATTCACCAATGACGGGTTCATCGCAACAATGACCAAAGCCACCAATTGCAACCCAATGAATGCAACAACGCCCTTGTACATTTCGATCGTTTTCACGATCGCAGGCGCCACCCCTCGTAAATAGAAGAGTGCAAACCCAAAGGGCGGGGTAAGGAACGATGTCTGGATATTCAGCCCGATCATGACACCAAGCCACACAGCCGTAATATTGGCGGACGGGTCAGCCAGCAGGATCGGTGCAACAATCGGCACCACCACAACGGCAATTTCGATGAAATCAAGGAAGAAGCCGAGAAGGAAAATCRCGGCCATCACTACAACAAATTTTGACCAGAACCCACCCGGCAAYCCGCCAAGAAACTCACGTACCAGATCTTCACCACCAAAGGCCCGGAAGGCGGCTGTCAACATTGCAGCACCGAGCAGGATGATGAATACCAGTGATGTGGTTTTCGCGGTCTCGATCATCACNCCCNTGAAGGGTTTCATCGAYCCGYAACGCCCTGGCCCCRGACCAGATCARCGCCACRACCAGMCCMAAAGTAGCRATYACCCCGAGTGTRACCCCAAGGWMATCRTCGGCAGAGGAYATATTCTTGATGTTGGTATCGAAATTWKSAAGMACMRSMMMRATRSARASMAGCGACCCAAGAGCCAGGATGGCAGGGTAAAAAGCACCCTTCTTGCCTTCCATCAAACGGTATCCCGCCATAACGAGCGCGCCGGCAGCGCCGATCGCGCCAGCCTGGTTCACGGTCGCAACGCCGGTAATGATAGATCCCAGAACAAGAAAAATAAGCGCCAGCGGCGGCACCAGAGAGAGTACGACTTTGATAAAGAATTTAATTTAGGCTCATTTGCTGTTGTCGCTACGGTTTTTGCTTTTGTACCTTTAGCTATATTCATTGGCACTGTACTAGGCGGAGCGGTTGGTTGGGTTGATCCTGAACGTCTTGGGGCAACTAACCTAAGTTACTATTTTACTGCTTATTTCTATCTGTCCTTACCAACCTTATTGGTTTTATCTTGTTTGTTTTATGCCGTTGCTATTCGTTTTAGAAGCATGATGGCAGTGTATTTAGTTGCCGTTGGCTTCTTCATTCTTTATACCGTAGCCGGACAGCTTTTTTCTGATCCAGAGTACCGCACTATTGTTGCTTTAGCTGATCCCTTTGGTGTCAATACTTTTGCAGAAGTCACTCGATACTGGACGATGTTTGACAAAAACAATACCGCGATTGAATTATCAGGTTTGTTCTTACAAAACACCAAATTCACAATCTCACATATATAAAATGCACCATACAATAAGGAAAACTTCGCCCATTATCAAAAATTAGTATGTCATTTTGCCGATACACCGTGATTTTAAAATGTAGATTATAGATTGATATCTAAGCATTATATTTATTCCCGCTGCACAAACCCCCGATAAACGCTCTACAAATAACAGGCAACGTATGGGTGACAACGGCATTGCCCGTTAAATAATAACAGCAATTTTAGTTAAATGCCTGG
>JAESRU010000227.1 GCA_016764455.1 Hyphomicrobiales bacterium
AGCATGCGGGTAAAACCAGGACCCGCCGCAATCGGGCACAAGACCAATGCGTGAAAATGCAGAAACAAGGCGTGCGGAGCGACGTGCCACAATGATATCACATGCCAATACCAGCGAGGCCGCGCCACCGGCAGCTATGCCGTTCAAGCCGCAAATAATCGGTTTTGGGCATGCCGTCATTGCGCGTATCAAAGGGTTGTAGAGATTTTCCAGAATTTTATATATATCGACGGCATCAAACCCGTCTGCCAACAGACCATCCAGATCCATTCCGCTGGAAAAAATGGTGCCTGCGCCGGTCAACACTATGACCCGTATAGTGTCGTCATTTGACGCCTTGATTATTTGATCCAACAGACTTTTTGACATGGTTTCAGTGAAGCCGTTCAACCGGTCCGGGCGGTTAAGTGTCAGCGTCAGGATTTTTTGGTTGAGAGATATTTCTAAAGAATTGTCCATTCCATTCTCCTTGACTTTTATAACAATATATTGTTATTTATTTCTGAAAATCAAGAGAAATTTGGCGGGCCAAGAATGCTTGCATCAAGCGGACTGGCCGGATTTTGTGTGTTTGGTCCAATTCCCAAGTGTGGTTGATAAATCCATATGAGTAAATTTGTCGGCGACATAAAACCAGCCAGGGGCCGCGAGACTTTTCCGCATTTATTGTCTCCGATCAAAATTGGCAATCTTGAATTGCGAAACCGAATGGTGATGGGGGCCATGCATACACGCCTGGAAACCATGGACCGGGCGTTGGAGCGAGAGATCGCCTTTTATCGTGCCCGCGCCGAAGGTGGCATCGGGCTTATTATTTCAGGCGGCTTTTCTCCAAACCGAGACGGGGTGTTTGACGCAGATTCTCTGGCAATGACGCCTGATCTGGATCTCGGCTATCAAAAATCTTTGTGCGAAGCGGTTGCCGAGACAGGGACGCCATTTTTTATCCAACTATTGCATACCGGCCGATACGCGAAATTTGCGGGATGTGTAGGGGCAAGTGCGATCCGGTCGCCAATCAATCGTTACGTACCACGCGGCCTGACTGAAAGTGAGGTTTGGGCAACGATCGAGGATTTCGGACGTGCCGCTGCTCTGGCCCGGTCCTGTGGTTATGCCGGTGTCGAAATTATGGGATCCGAAGGCTATCTCATCAATCAGTTCCTTGCCGCCAGAACCAATAACAGGGACGATTGTTTCGGCGGTGATGCGGTCAAGCGAAGCAGGTTTGCGATTGAAATTATACGCTCAGTGCGGAAAGCGGCCGGTGCTGATTTTCCGTTGATTTTCCGCATCTCGGCGCTTGAGCTTGTTGAAGGAGGCATGTCGCAGCGCGAAATTCTATCTCTTGCACGCATGTTGGAACAAGAAGGCGTTGACTGTTTCAACACAGGGATCGGGTGGCATGAATCCCGCGTGCCAACAGTCGCTTACGTGACCCCGCGTGCAGCCTTCGCCAAGCCGATAGCGGCCATTCGTGAAATTGTCGATATCCCGGTTGTCGCGTCGAACCGCATCAATGATCCCCACCAGGCCGAGCGCCTGATCGCTGATGGTACCGCCGACATGGTATCCATGGCCCGGCAGATGCTGGCGGACCCGGATTTTGCAAATAAATGCGCCGATGGTGCCGCGCAATCTATCAATACCTGCATCGCCTGCAACCAGGCCTGCCTGGACAAGGTGTTTGTTGGAGAGGTGCCCACATGCCTTGTAAACCCACGTGCGCTTAGAGAGATTGAATTCCCGACCGAACAGGCTGAACAGGTGCGCAATGTGGCGATAGTAGGTGGCGGCGCAGCGGGTATGATATGCGCCGCTGAATGCGCGGCGCGCGGACACCAGGTCACATTATTTGAACGAAGCGAAACCCTGGGCGGGTTGCTAAATCTTGCCTCACAAATTCCCGACAAGACAGAATTTGACCATTTGCTTCGCTATTTGCGTCACCGGGTCGCTTCTGAAAATGTGATCGTAAAACTTGGTGCCGCGCCCACAATTGGGGAATTGGCGGAATTCGATTCAGTTATAATCGCGACAGGTGTACGCCCGCGTATTCCAGAGATCGAAGGCATCGGGCACATGAAAGTGGTTTTCTATGACGAATTGCTTTCCGGAAAGAAAATTGCGGGCCAAAACGTTGCTGTATTGGGCGCTGGCGGAATAGGGTTCGATGTTGCCGAATTCCTCCTTTTTGGTGGTGGCAACATCCCCAAGGTGGAAGATTTTAATCGCGAATACGGATTGAGCGTCGATACCACGATTCCGGGTGGGTTTGATCCGGCTCAGGCGCAACATCCAAACCCATCGCGGTCGGTTACAATGTTACAGCGCAGCCCGGGCCGGTTGGGAAAAACACTCTCCATCACGACAGACTGGATCAAGCGGGWGCGGCTCAAATATGCAAATGTGGAAATGCTGATGGGGGTCACATATCGGGCCATCGACGATGCCGGGCTCCATATCGAAATRGAAGGCGTGCCCCGAACACTCGCGGTCGATACCATCGTGGTTTGCACAGGTCAGGAATCCGAGCGTGGCTTGGCTGAAGACCTTGAGACAGCGGGAATTGCCTACGAATTAATCGGCGGTGCAAACCTTGCCGGGGAATTGAATGCAATGCGCGCCATTGATGAAGCCACACGCCTTGCAATGGCTATTTGATTGAAAGAAAAAACATGATCGGAGAGGCCGAGATACTTGACCAATTCACCCAAACTGTGCCCGGCTTCGTCCATGAACAACTGGTCCCCAACGAAGCACTGGTTGCGGAATACGGAATTGAAAGTATTTATCGCGATGTTCGCCTGTTTCGCATTTACGAAAGCACCRTTATGAGGGCACCACACAAATTCAACAGCTGGTAATCGCGTGTGAAGCGATCCAGCAAACTCTTGCGCATCAATCAATAGGAAAACAAGATCATGAAGTCACATGAAGGTCGCTCGGTATTTCTGTCTGAAGCACACATCGAGGAAATGGTTCAGGCGGGCGCATGGGACAATAAAATCCTGATTGATCATTTTGATTTCTGGGCGAAAAAACAACCTGACCAGATCGCCGTAACGTCATATTTGGCGGAACCKGACACGTCAACTTCGCTGAGTTTCAGCGAACTCAAAAATGTATCGGAGCGGATCGCTGCCAATATGCTTGAGCTCGGCATTGGGCTTGGCGACATTGTTTCGTTTCAACTGAATAATCGTTGGGAATTTTATGCAATTTCGATTGCCTGTGTGCGGATTGGTGCGGTCACAAATCCGCTAATGCCGGTTTTGCGGGAAAAAGAATTAAGCTTCATGCTGGCAATGACGGAGTCRAAAATYCTGATCGTGCCGAAAGAATTTCGCCGATTTGATTTCAAGTCGATGGCGTTGGGATTGCAAGGTGAATTGCCGTCTTTGGAGCATGTTTTTGTCATCGATGATGATGATCCGGAAATCGGGTTTGGCCGCCTTCTTGCCGACACCCCGTTGCCAAAATCGGTCACCCCACCGAACGCCAACGAGATCACGCAGCTATTGTTTACATCGGGGACAACGGGTGAGCCCAAAGGTGTGATGCATACCGCCAACACACTTTTTTCCAACGTGCTGCAACTTGCGGAGCGTTTGAAAATTACCAAGGATGATGTGATTTTCTGCCCGACACCTCTGGCCCATCAACTGGGTGCCCTGTTCGGGTTTTTGTTACCCGCACTGGTCGGCGCCAAAGTAGTCTTTCAGGATATCTGGGACCCGGACAAGGCGGTAGATATGATCGCCGAAGCAGGTGCTACTTTGTGCATGGGGGCTACGCCATTTCTCGCAGATCTGGCTGCCAATACAAATGTTGCTGAGCGCGATTTTTCCAAATTTCGCCAGTTTATTTCCGGCGGCGCGCCGATACCGCCCGCTTTGGTTCGTCGTGCCAAGAAGAACCTCAAAGCYGAAATTATTTCCGTGTGGGGCATGACSGAAGTGCTGGTGGTGACAASTGTGAARCYRGGSGATCCYGAAGAAAAGGYYTTTRACAGCGAYGGTGTCSCGRTCCYGCATTCGGCRGTRCGCGTYGTTGATGAAAACAACRAGGAATTRCCRCCCGGCGTYGAAGGCAGGCTKGAAGCCAGYGGYGCCAGCRTYTGCGTSGGCTATATCAAGCGGCCKGAACTTTACATYRTKAAYGAYGACATTTGGTTCGATACAGGTGATCTGGCCCGGATTGATGACGAAGGCTACATCCGCATTACCGGAAGATCGAAAGACATCATCATCAGGGGCGGTGAAAATATCCCGGTTGTTGAAATTGAAAGCGCTCTTTATCGCCATGATGCCATAAACCAGGTCGCAATCGTTGCGATGCCAGACGAGCGATTGGGGGAGCGCTCCTGCGCATTTGCCACCCTGAAAGAGGGGCAATCTTTTTCACTCAGCGAAATGTCAGATTTTTTGACAGAACAACGTATCTCGCGGGTTTATCATCCGGAGCGGTTGGAAATTCTGGATGAAATGCCAATGACAGCGACAGGGWAAATTCAGAAATTTGAATTGCGCGATCAGGCTCAAAAACTTCGTGTTGAATGACGTTTGGGGGCGTTTAGGTCTTTTGCAAATTTTCCTGCAACCTGTCGATATATACCAGAAATTTGGTAATATCTTCCGCAGAAAATCCGTCCAGGGCACGCTCGTAAAATTGTGACATCATCGGCACAAGCGTGTCCCAGATTTTCCATCCCTCGGGCGTCAATTGGACCAGCCTGGCACGCCCGTCATTGGGATTGGCTACACGCCGTGTAATTCCCTGATTTTCCAACCGCTCCAGCAACCCAGCGAGGTTTTGACGCGATACCTGGAGAAATTCAGTTAATGCCCCGATCCCGGTTCCGTTCTCGAACCCAGGGCGCGACAACGCGCCGATAACCGACCATTGCTGGGTGGTGAGGTTGAGGCTCTGGGTCCATGCAGTTCCAACGGTGTGCATGATGTTCGTTGTCTTGAACATCTTGAACAGCAACCGATTGCTGAGATGAAAAAATTCATCTTCTCTGACCCTGTCCAGGGCTTGCTTTTGTGTCATCGTCTGCAGGTTCCGTATTTTATAGTCCGGGTGGGGATAAATAGATCACAATGGCATTGGCAAAATGACTTGCCCTAAATTCACCGTTGAGAGTTCGAGGTCGCAAACATTGTTATGCCGTTTGCAGGAGTGATTGGCAACGAGAACGAAGAATGAGCCGGTTTTAATTGCTCAAATTGAYGCCCGTTTTGCGAAGAAGTGATGGGTGTTTGGATGAACCTAACAACGGCAATCTGGCTTCCGTGAACAACTCAATTTTGCCCAACTGCAATCACTTGACCTGACAATGCCACGGTCANNNNGNGCMATSCNCYTCYTCCTSRAAATGYCCGCCCAAGAAAAGATGTCCGACTTTCGGGTCATTTAAAAGCTTTGATRCTTCATCATGCATCCGGGTCTGGCCCAGCTCCAGTACCAGACCATAATCCGACACTGCCAAAGCTGCCTTGGCATTTTGTTCGACCATAAGAATGGTCACCCCTTGATCGCGCAACCTCTGTAGCGTGGTGAACACCTCGTGCACCAGATTGGGCGCCAGACCGATCGAGGGCTCATCGATCAGAAGTAATTTTGGGTCCAGTAGCAGAGACCGGGCGATTTCCAATTGCTTTTGCTGGCCGCCGGATAATTCGATGGCCTTGCGGTCCTTGAATTGGCGCAGCATCGGAAACTGGTCCATCACCACTTCCATCCGCGCGCGCACCTTTGCCTGATCCTTGGAGGTAATCCCTCCCATCTCCAGATTGTGCCAAACCGACAATTGCGGAATTATATTTCGCCCTTGCGGCACATAGGTCACGCCGTGATTGATCATCTGTATTGGCGTTTGCCGCGTTACATCCTGACCATCCAAAAGGATCTGGCCGGAATGAACGTTGAGCAAGCCAAAAATTGCCTTGAACACTGTAGATTTGCCCGCGCCATTCGGCCCGATCATGGTTGTAATAGAGGCTTTTGGGATCTTGAAACTTGTCCCGTTCAGGATGGTGATTTTACCATAACCACCATAAATGTCTTTGAGTTCCAGCATTGTCAGCCCCCCAGATATGCGTCAATAACCTGCTGGTTCGACTTGATTTCATCGGGACTGCCCTCTGCAATAATCGCGCCTTCCGCCAGTACGATAATACGGGTGCAGAGGCTCATCACGAATTCCATATTGTGCTCGATCACGACAAATGTAGCCCCATGTTCGCGGTTGTAGGTTCGTAGCCGATCCTTGAGATATTCCAGCATGGTCAGGTTCACCCCACCTGCTGGTTCATCAAGCAAAACCAATTCCGGGCCAGCCATAAAGGCAACCGCCGCATCGACCTGATGCACCTGGGGCGCGCCCATACGGCGGGCGATATCGTCATCCATGTGCCCGACCAGAACGTCATTTCGTC
>JAESRU010000228.1 GCA_016764455.1 Hyphomicrobiales bacterium
ATCTCGAACCGGCCTGAAGAAGAGCAAGCAGCCTTGCGGGCCTATGGCAACAATCTCGGCATCGCGTTTCAGTTGATCGACGACGCACTCGATTATTCTGGCGACCAGGCCAAGCTTGGCAAAGCCGTTGGCGATGATTTCCGCGAAGGCAAGGTCACCCTGCCGGTGGTTTTGAGTTACCGCCGTGGCGATGAAGCTGAGCGCGCCTTCTGGCAGCGCACTCTTGAAAACCACGATATTCAGGATGGTGATCTGGAAGAAGCGACTGCTTTGATCATCAAACATGATGCGCTGGCGGATACGATTGTTCGCGCCGCTCATTATGGTGCTATGGCCCGCGATGCGCTGGCGCTGTTTCCTGATTGCGAGCACAAAACGGCTTTGCTCGAAGTTGTCGATTTTTGTATCAGCCGAGGGCATTAATTCGCTCGCGACGTATCCGCGCTTTGCGCGGGTCTGCGCGGGCGCGGCGCATTGGCGCCGGGCCGCATTKGCGGCCTCGCCGTTTCCGGGAAACCGGAAACGGTTTTGTCTGAAAACCACCGATAATTTTGTGGCATTGTAGGACGATTATTTTGTTGCTGGAACGCTTGTTTCTTTTACCCACCATGTGGGGTTTGAGCGGCGGATATTGTTGGCGGCGCGGGTGCCTGCGGCTTTGTCTGGGAATAGTCCAAATATTGTTGCGCCGCTCCCCGACATGCGTGCCAGCATGCAATCTGGCTGCCCTCTCATTTGCTTCGAAACGTCTCCGATGACACCAGCGATCTTGATTGCCGGGGCTTCCAGATCGTTGCGGCAAGTGTGCAGGAATTCAACAAATGAGGCGCTGTCTGCGAACCCTGACGGGATTTCCGGTTCAAGGATTTGTGGGATTTCACCAAGCGTCTGAAATACCTTTGGCGTTGGCACCGCGACACCCGGATTGACCAGCAGCAGAAACAATTCRGGCAATTGGGGAGCCGGAACCAACGTCTCACCTATGCCGGTGGCCAAAGAGGCGCGGCTGGCGATACAAACCGGCACATCGGCACCTAGCGGAAGAGCCAGCGCTTCTAGTTCATGGTCGCTGAACTCAAGTTGCCAAAGCTGGTTCAAAGCCCGTAACGTGGCTGCGGCATCGGCTGACCCGCCACCCAAGCCCGCTGCTACCGGGATATGTTTTTCAAGTTGGAAATCGACACATGGACGCACGTTTCCAGCGGAATTTCTTAGAATTTTGGCCGCCTGAAGAACCAAATTATTATCTTCCGATATAATCGGACCCGCCATCGGACCGGCAATTTCAAGCCGCATCTCGCCACCGGGTCGGTCTTGGAGACGCGCCGTTAAACGATCACCAAATTTAGTGAAAACAATGAGTGAAGAAATGTCGTGATAACCGTCCGGGCGACGACCGGTGACATGCAGAAAAAGATTTAGCTTTGCCGACGCAAATTCAATCAATGATCCCGATTTGGTCATTCCCGGCCCGCCGGTCAGGTGCCGTTGCTGGAATTTTCGTCGCCTGCGGTTTGTTCAAGCGGCACATCATCCARACCATTTTGGATTTTGCCGTTGATCACATCTAGCAATTCCGGTTCGGGATCGAAAACCTTCGCCTGCTCCCACTGGAAGCGGGCTTCGATCCGTCTGCCAACGCGCCAATAGGCGTCACCAAGATGATCATTGATGACAGCGTCGCTTGGTTTCAAATGMACKGCGCGTTCCAGTTCCCGYGYCGCATCTTCAAAATTGCCAAGCCGGTAATGGGCCCATCCAAGGCTGTCGACGATATAACCATCGGCGGGGCGTTGTTCGACCGCAGAGCGGATCATGTCCAGGGCGCGATCAAGATACAGACCCTGGTCGATCCACGAATATCCGAGATAGTTCAGAATCTGCGGATTGTTGGGCGCCAATTCCAGCGCCTTGAGAAAATCAACCTCGGCGCTTGGCCAGTTTTTCAGGCGCTCGTAGCTGATACCTCGGGAATACAACAAGTGCCAGTTTGCGGGTCCGATTTCATCAAGCTGATTGATAGCTGAAGAAAACACTTCAACCGCCTCGTCGTAGCGTTCGTGGGCGCGGAAAACAAATCCAAGTGAACTCAACGCCACCTGATTGCTGGGGTCGGCGATGATCAAATCACGCAGGGTCTGGATTGCTTCATCAACCCGGTCCAGCTCATTTAGATTGAGCGCCGCCTGAATTTTTGCACTGGACCAGAATGGCGACGATGGCTCAATCTCACCATAGGTCTCTATGGCGAGCGAGAAATTATCGTTTTGCTCGTGAATATTAGCAAGTGCAACAAGCACCTGGGCTGATTTTGGATGCAAGTGACGGGCAAATTCCAGGAATACAATCGCCAAATCGTTGCCACGCTCACGGCCAAGCGCCGAACCGATGCCAAAAAGACTTTCGGCCGCACCTTCGGTTGTTGAGCGAAGGATTGGGTCGGGCGTTTCACCTGCCTGAATTTGCGCCAACAGCGCATTCATGACCGGATGATWWGGCWRYRSCMRMYYGTWMAWYKCSARMATYWCNGAYGKNCMCNGTTCMGSKTCRCYAKKSSRCGCYWKAAAACGGGTATAGCCCTCGACCACCCGGAGTAACGAACCATCGGCTTCATAGGCTGCTGTATAATGGGCTCTGGCGAGATTGGTGCGACCGGCAAGTTCAGCGATCAACGCCGACTGGTAGGATTTGAAGACACCGAACCAGGCCGGACCATCCAGTTGGTCAACGGTTTCCAGTGCTTTTGTAGTATTGCCGCTGCCTTGATGGCTCCAGGCGATCAACAATGCCGACACCATTTCTCCAATGGGTCCGCGTTTATCCGACAATTCAAAATGACGTCGTGCAGACTGGAATTGGCGCGCCCGCAGGTCAATGACGCCAAGAGTGTATCGGGACAGGCGATGGGATTCGTCCACTTGGACAAGCCGCTCAGCCAGATCAACGCCGCCGGGCAGGTTGCCGCTTGAAAGCTCCAGTAAAAAAGCGCGTTCCAAAATCACGTTGTTGTCGGGGTCTTCTTCAACCGCACTGCGATAAAATTCTGCCGCCGCGCGGGTGTCATTCTCGTGGGTGGCGTGACGGGCGGCCAGATAATTGCCAAACAGATTTCCATCACCTGAATTGGACGACAGGCGGCGCGGGCTGGTCCCTGAATCCGGGCGCGCGGTCACCAAAACTGCGAGCAATACCAGCCCCAGCAAAACAGCGATCGCGCGACCAAGATCGCTGCGTAAAACTGCGCTGAACGGGTTTCCGCTGAAGGATTTTGCCTTGCTCAAATCCAGTTCCTCACTTTGATGRCTGCTCATATATGRCGGCTGCTTATGGGCCGACACTTTGATGAATTTGTGTGCTTACCGCAATAATCCCGGCATTACAAAGCAAGACTTGGTGAATGAACGCTTGGCAACACGCCTTACATATTGGGATAATTCGGGCCACCGCCACCTTCTGGCACGGTCCAGGTGATGTTTCGGTTCGGATCCTTGATATCACAGGTTTTGCAGTGAACACAGTTTTGCGAATTGATCTGGTAGGTTTTATCCTCACCGTTCTCACCGATCCATTCATAAACTGCCGCCGGGCAATAACGCGCCGACGGGCCAGCAAATACACCCAGCTCACTGGATTTCTGCAAAGTATCGTCGCTTAATTTCAGATGAACCGGTTGTTCTTCTTCATGATTGGTCCCGGACAGGAAAACCGAAGACAGGCGATCAAAGGTCAAAACCCCATCGGGAGCTGGATAATTRATCGGCTCGAAATTTGCYGCTGGTTCCAGCGTATCAGCATCTGATTTGCCGTGTTTCATRGTGCCAAAGAACGAGAAACCAATTGTATTGGTCCAGAGATCAAGGCCGGTAAGCACCAATCCGCCAARGAAGGTTCCRAATTTYGACCAGAGCGGTTTRGCRTTTCTGACCCGCCACAAATCYTTGGCRATCGGRCTGTTGTCGTAMGCKTCCTGRTATTCRYTCAAGGTATCGTATGCGCGATCATTTCCGAGYGCTGCAAARGCGGCTTCGGCGGCCAGCATGCCGGACAACATGGCGTTCTGGCTGCCTTTGATCCGGGGCAAATTAACAAATCCGGCACCACACCCGATCAGCACGCCACCGGCAAAGGTGAGTTTCGGTACCGACTGAAATCCGCCTTCGGTAATTACCCTTGCGCCGTAAGCGATGCGCTGACCGCCTTCAAAGGTATCCTTGAAGGCTGGATGGGTTTTCATTTTCTGAAATTCATCAAACGGCGACAACCAGGGGTTTTTGTAGTTGAGATGWACCACAAGGCCGACAGAGACCAGGTTTTTATCAAAATGATAGAGGAATGCGCCGCCACCGGTCCGGTTATCGAGCGGCCAGCCAAAGGCATGTTCGAYCAGGCCAGGGTGATGGTTTTCCGGTTTTACTTCCCATAATTCCTTGATGCCGATGCCAAATTTTGGCGGCTCGCAGTCTTTGTCGAGTTCGAATTTTTCGATCACCTGCTTGGACAGAGACCCGCGTGCACCTTCGGCAAAAAATGTGTATTTGCCGTGCAATTCCATGCCGCGCATGAAGGCGTCTCGGGGCGTGCCGTCTTTGCCGACGCCCATATCACCGGTGGCAACGCCTTTGACTGATCCGTCTTGGTTATAGATAATTTCGGCAGCGGCGAAGCCCGGGTAAATTTCAACACCAAGCGCTTCTGCCTGTTCAGCCAGCCAGCGGCACACATTGCCCAGGCTGACGATATAATTGCCGTGGTTGCTCATCAGCGGCGGCAACACAAAATTTGGAATGCGCATGGCCCCGCCAGGTCCAAGATACAGGAACTTGTCGGATTTCACTTTCGTTTCAATCGGCGCGTTCATTTCGCGCCAATCGGGGAAAAGCTGGTCGAGCGCAACAGGATCGAGCACCGCCCCGGAGAGAATATGCGCGCCAACCTCGGAGCCTTTTTCAAGCACCGTGACCGTGACTTCACGGCCAGCTTCAGCGGCTAGTTGCTTTAAGCGAATTGCGGCGGATAACCCTGCGGGTCCGGCGCCAACAATCACTACATCATATTCCATRAACTCGCGTTCGGTATTCATGTCGGTCATTWTGTTACAGGTCCGGTTTCAATTAGTCGTTTTGTCCCGCGCGTAGATCGGATAATGTCTTAACTCATATCGTGACCGCAAGCCACAGGTCGCACATATCTCCTGTCGCAGTTAGAAAAGCATGATGCAAACCAAGGATATCAGAATAGCTGCTGCYGACCTTCTGGGCTGGTATTCCGACTTTGGCGTCGATGAAGCGCTTGATGCGGAGCCGATTGACCGAATCGCRCTKGCCCAGCTCAAAGCGCAAACCGAGAGCGCGCCAAAACCGGCTYCGGTAATTCAGGAACAAACGGCACCTGCAGCGCCTGCCCCTGCCCCCAGTCGCCCGAATGTGAATATTCAGGCAAGCGGGGAAGCAGCGATTGCGACGGCGCGGGAGGCTGCCAAATCAGCAAAAACCCTTGAAGAGCTTCACGAGGCGCTGGCAAATTTTGAAGGCTGCGGGCTGCGGCGCACGGCAAAAAATCTCTGTTTTTCTGCAGGCAACCCTGATGGCAAATTGATGCTTGTGGGCGAAGCGCCAGGGCGGGACGAGGATATTCAAGGGGTGCCGTTTGTTGGTCGGGCCGGGCAACTTCTCGACAAGATGATTGGYGCCATCGGCCTGGACCGGGACAGCGTTTATATTGCCAACAGCGTTTATTGGCGGCCACCGGGCAACCGAACGCCGACACCGGCAGAGGCAGCTGTATGCCGGCCCTTTATCGAGCGCCAGATCGAACTGGCCAACCCGGATATTTTGATGCTGCTTGGCGGTGCGGCGGCGAAATCCCTGCTGGATACGACGCAAGGGATCATGCGGCTGCGTGGGCGCTGGACCACATTTACAGCGGGCGGCAAAGAATACCGCACGTTCCCCACCCTGCACCCGGCCTACCTTTTGCGCCAGCCGGGCCAGAAGCGGCTTGCATGGCGCGACCTATTGGCGGTTAAAACCGCGCTCACAGAAAAGACGGATTGATCATGCCTGGAATCGACGAAAGCCGCGACTTCATCCCCTTGGGCATTGCCGTGTTGACGGTATCTGACACCCGCAAGCCTGAAGATGACAAATCCGGCAACATTCTTGTTGTCCGGCTTGAAGGCGTTGGCCACAAACTTGCCGACCGAGCCATTTGTCCCGATAATATCGAAGACATACAGGCGCAGGTTTCAGGCTGGATTGCCAACGGATCATTTTTTGGGACAGCTCATCCCTGATGTCGGTGCGATAAACTCACAGGCCTATTACATTCCTGCCAATCAAACAAATGCTACGAACCAAATGAACTTGGGGCAAACACCAGATCAAATCATTCAATGGTTAATAAGCAACGATGTTGCAGGACAGCCCCA
>JAESRU010000229.1 GCA_016764455.1 Hyphomicrobiales bacterium
TCGGCGCAAAGACAATTTTTAGAGATTAAACCGCCGGGCCATATTCGGCCCGGCGACTTACCGGCATTACACCATATATTGTCCGCCATTGGCGGTCAGGGTTGCGCCCGTGATAAACCCGGAATCATCGGACGCCAGAAACACAACGCACCGCGCAATTTCTTCCGGCTCCCCCAACCGGCCTACCGGGATATGCGGCAGGATGGATTTTTCCAAAACTTCCTGAGGCACGGCCTTCACCATTTCAGTGCCAATATAGCCCGGGCAAATGGCGTTGACAGTGATGCCCTTGCGCGCGCCTTCCTGCGCCAGCGCCTTGGTGAAACCAAGATCGCCAGCTTTAGCTGCAGAATAATTGACCTGGCCCATTTGGCCTTTTTGACCGTTGATCGATGAGATGCTGATAACCCGGCCAAAGCCGCGCTCGCGCATACCGTTCCATAGAGGATGCGCCATGTTGAACAACCCGGACAAATTGGTGTTGATCACCGCGTCCCATTGATNCCTGGTCATTTTATGGAACATGCCATCGCGTGTAATCCCGGCATTATTGACCAAAATATCAACGGCCCCGAGCTCGGCTTCGACCTTGGCAATACCGGCAACGCAGGAATCGTAATCCGACACATCCCACTTGAAGACAGCAATGCCGTTCTCTTTATTGAATGCGTTTGCAGCTTCATCATTCCCCGCATAGATAGCGGCGACCACATAGCCCGCCTCTTTCAACGCGACCGAAATGGCACCCCCAATGCCCCGGGTACCTCCTGTAACAATAGCAACGCGAGCCATTAGCCCCTCCCCCTGGTTAAAATGATATTTCTGTTCAGTCCCGTTCGACACACATGGCAATACCCATGCCACCGCCGATGCAAAGCGTGGCGAGGCCTTTTTTGGCGTCCCGACGCTCCATCTCAAAAAGCAAAGTATTGAGAACCCGCGCGCCAGATGCGCCAATCGGATGCCCAATCGCAATGGCACCGCCATTGACATTCACCTTGTCGGTATCCCAGCCCATATCCTTGTTGACGGCACAGGCCTGCGCCGCAAAGGCTTCATTGGCCTCAACCARATCAAGATCATCAGCTTTCCAGCCGGCTTTCTCCAGCGCCCGACGTGATGCAGGAATTGGTCCGGTACCCATGATCGATGGATCAACGCCAGCCTGCGCCCATGATACAACCCGCGCCATCGGCTTGAGCCCGCGCTTTTCAGCGTCCGCGCCACTCATCAATATAACAGCTGCTGCACCATCATTGATGCCACTGGCATTGCCGGCTGTAACCGTACCCTCTTTCTGGAAGGCTGACCGCAACTTGGTCATGTCTTCAAGCACAACACCGTGGCGAATATATTCGTCTTCGGAAACCACTGTATCGCCGCGCCGCGACGAGATTGTCACCGGTACAATTTCATCTTTGAATTTGCCGGCCTTCTGGGCGGTTTCTGCCTTGTTTTGCGAAGCAAGCGCAAACGCATCCTGCTGGTCTCTGGTGATCTGCCACTGGCTGGCAACATTTTCTGCCGTCGTGCCCATGTGATAGCCGTTAAACGCATCCCAAAGACCGTCTTTGATCATGGTGTCGATAAATTCGACATTGCCCATTTTGGCACCACCCCTRAGATACGCTGCGTGCGGCGCCTGRCTCATGCTTTCTTGACCACCAGCAATAACGATATCAGAATCGCCATTGAGAATGGCCTGGGCACCAAGCGCGACCGCCCGCAGGCCCGAACCGCAAAGCTGGTTCATGTTCCAGGCCGGGACTTCGACAGGGATGCCGGCATTCACTGACGCCTGGCGGGCCGGGTTCTGGCCCTGCGCACCCGTGAGGATTTGCCCCATAATCACTTCAGAAATTTCCGCCGGCGCAATGCCGCTGCGGGTAAGCACGCCGCGAATGGCGGTCTCGCCAAGGAAAGTTGCACTGACCTTGCCGAACGCGCCGTTGAACGAGCCAACAGGTGTCCGAGCGGCACTTACGATTACGACCCCACCATTATCCATAGTCATTCCTTTTTGCAAAAAACCTGCATCCGTCTATTGCGGTGCAATATTCTTTGAGCAACATAACAGTTATTCTTTCAAGGAGAAACGGTAGAATGAGGCTCAAATAGCCGAAACCCATGGTAAATTAGTAGCAGAGGTCAAATTTGCTATTTCGCTGCTTTGCACAATTTTGTGGCGATGCTTCAACAAATTTTCTAAGATCAATCATCCAAACCGCGATGCTTCCGGAAAATCAGGKYGCATCCCCARCTCAGGACAAAATTGTGTCAGATCCGAAAAACAGCGACGACCCGATAGTCATCAAAAAATACGCCAACCGCCGTCTCTACAACACAGATTCAAGCAGCTATGTGACCCTTGAAGATTTGGCGGAAATGGTCAAAGCCGACCGTGATTTTATTGTCCAGGAAGCCAAGAGCGGCGACGATATAACCCGCGCGGTATTAACCCAGATTATTTTTGAACAGGAAGCTAAGGGCGAAACCCTTTTGCCCATCGGGTTCTTGCGCCAGTTAATCGGTTTTTACGATACCAATATGAAGGACCTGGTCCCGAGCTATCTTGAGTTCAGCCTCGATTCTCTAAATGGCGAGCAGGAAAATCTGAACAAGCAGCTCATGGAWAAATGGGGTAAAAATCCGTTCGAAGCMATCCAGGATCAAGTCAAAACCAACATGGAAGCGTTTGAAAAAGCGCTAGGCTCGTTCACACCATTTGGAACTCCAGGCTCGGCACAACCCCAACCCACTCCCGAACCTGCTCCAAAAACAGGTGATGATTTTGATGAGCTCAAAAGCCAATTATCAGATTTGCAGACCAAACTTGATAGTTTGGCGCGCGACCGTTCGAAATAATGGGTCAGGCAGAAATTGCCTGATCAGCTACTTCTGTAACCCGGTATTTCTCAGGCAATTGCATTTCCGGCTGACCGTATAAAAATCCTTGTAGAAAATCTACATTCCAGGATTTYAGCATCGCCGCATCTTCTTCATCTTCAACCCATTCAGCAACGGTGGCGAGGCCAAAATTGCGGGCAAGGTCAATGAAGGTTTTCACAAAAAACTGATTGTCAGGCTCGTTGCGAAGGTTCTCGACGAATGCACCATCAAGTTTCACCATATCTACTTTCAGCAATTTCAGATTGCGAAATGATGTGTATCCSGYRCCAAAATCATCCAGCGCCACTTTGCAGCCCAGCCTATGTAGCGATTCTACAAACCGGGTGGATTCTTCCACATCACTGATCATGGTGGTTTCGGTAATTTCCACAATCAAACGCTTGGCAAGTTCCGGATTGGTTTGCATATAGGCGCGCAAATGATCCAGCCATACGGAATCGACGGCCGTCGCGCCAGAAATGTTGATGGCAAGATTGACGCCTGGTGTCTCGATTAACGAAGCAATCGCCAATTCCAGAACCCGCAAATCGAGAAGCCGCATCAACCCAAGCCGCTCTGCAGCCGGGACAAATGCACCGGCACCGATCAACTCACCTTCCGGAGATTCCATCCGCACCAGACATTCATACAAAGCCGGTTGGCAAGAACTGGCAAACACAATCGGCTGATAGGCAATCCGGATACGCCCATCATTCAGGGCAGAGATAATTTTGTCCGCAATCAGAATGTTGCCCCGGCGGGTAGATTCTCTATGGCACGATTGATGATAGGCAGCGAACGAATCGCGGTGTCCTGTTTTTGCTTCTTCTAGCGCTTCCTGGGCACAGGTCATGGCTTTTTGTGTTGTTGTCGCGTAGCGCGGCAGCGATACACCGCCAACCGACACAGTGACAGAAACAGGACCAACGCCGGTTTCAATCGGCGCGTCACGAACAGCCGACATCAACCGCTTGGCGGCCACTTCCATGTCGCCTTCTTTGCAATTTGTCAGAACGACCCCGAACTTGTTGCCGGAATGACGCCCGATCGAATCTTTACGGCGAAGTTTGTTGTGAAGCCGCTCGGCCACTTCGCGAATAACCTCATCGCTTTTATCAAACCCGAACGCTTCATTGAGCATCGCCAGATTATCAATCGCAACGATCAGGAACGCGCATGTTGGCTGCTGGCTTTGGGTTGAATTCTGTATAGCGGTTTCAAGCGTTTCGTTGAGGCTGGCCCGGTTAAGCTGTCCGGTCAATTCATCATGACGGCCAAGGAATGCGAGCTTCATTTCGCGCTCATATCGCTCGGTCACTACACGGACCAGGCCCTCAGCACGTTCCGGTCGCCCATCTGGCCCTGCATACCAACGACCAAAATCTTCAAGCCAGAGCATTTTGTGATCGCCACGACCCTTTGGGAACAGCGAATAATATAATTCATAAGGCACACCCTTGCCGTTATCCACGGCTTCGCTCTTCATGATCGTATTATAAAGGCTGTTCGGGTTATTTTTTGCGAACAAGCGGCCCATTTGCCGGCCCGTCGCAATCGCATCCAGACCATCAACTTGAAGAAGCCGCGGCCCGCTCTCAGACCAAGCCACATTATCGCTCGCAACGTCCCAATTATATGCAGCTTCGCCAATCGCACCCATAACCGAAGACAAGTCCAGATGCTGTTCGAGGCGCCCCGACACACCGTCATCCTTGACCTGATTAAATATTTTTTGTTCTAAAGTCACACGCCAACCCCAAAATCCCGGCTTCGAATGTACCAGGAAAAATCCGCGTCCCCGTCCAATTAGAGACAATTCTTGCTCAATACTGGGCTGAATTTCTTAATTTTCAGGATATTTTCCAGCGCAAAAAGAACAAAAATGGCCTTTTTTGAATACATAACGTTAGGGAAATACGATATTTTCCATAAACATGATTAACCCCGCGTTGAAGGATTGGCACGGCGCTTGCGTATCTATGATGCATAGTTTCAAAACGAGACAGGCGTCAAATGCAGATCAACGACCGAAATTCTCAACATCAAACAAGACGAAGAGCCGCAAGGGTTGCAAGGGTTGCAAAGATTACCCGGAACGAAAATCGGCAAACGTCCCCTCGCCCACAGAGCGAACAGGTAATCCGCCTGATTGAATTGAAAGACACGTTGCCAACCCACCGCGCGCTGGTGCCGGTTGGTGGGTATCCATCAAGCCAGATTGCGCCCAAGGGCCGCGCCGCCCGGATATCAGCACCTCTCGTCACCCATCTGGTCGCGACCCGAATGGGCATGCCCCAAACCCGGGCGCGCCGTCGAGCACCCGCAGATTATGTCTGTAATGTGTATAACAACATCAACCGAGCGCCGGATGTGCCGGAAACGGGCACTCATGCCAGCAAGTATTTTTAGGGAAACCCTATCTAGGGAAACCCAATTTAGGGGAGTCCTAAAATCCGAGCGACGACCCGTCTTTGCGCGGGTCGCTACCGCCAATTAAAATGCCCCGATCCCAATCCAGATAAACGCCCTGTCCGCCACCCCGTGGAGCCTCATCTTCGACCAGAGTATGGCCCATCTTGATCAGACCTTCGCGCGTCGCTTCAGGAATACCGCGTTCATACGCCGCCCGCTCGCCTTCGCCAAACATCCGCGGATGATCGAATGCCTCCTGGATATCCATCCCGTAACTAAAAATATTAGTGAAGGCATGTGCCTGGCCAACAGGTTGATATGCAGCCCCCATTACCCCGTACGACAATTCCGCCCGTCCATTTTTCATGACCATGGCCGGGATAATGGTATGCATCGGACGCTTCGATGGCCCGACACAGTTTGGGTGGCCCGGATCAACCACAAAGCAATTGCCCCGGCTATGGAACATGATCCCGCTTTCCGGATCGGTCTGACGCGACCCAAATGCGTGATAGAGCGAATTGATAAAGGACACCGCATTCCAGTTCGCATCGACCACGCTGAGATAGATCGTATCGGAGCCTTTTGGCAGCGACACCGGCCCAAGATCAGCAGAACGGCGCTCTGGATCAATATGGCTTGCCAATTGCTGCGCCAGTTTTTCCGAAATCAAGTCTTCCGGTGATGCGGTCATAAATTCAGGATCGCCGACAAACGCATTTCTGAACCGGTAAGCACTGCGGGCAGCTTCAAGTTCCAGGTGAAAGCGTTGCGCCCCCGTCGGGTCCATACTTTCAAGATCAAACTGCGCCAAAATTTTGAGCAGCAATTGCGCCGTGATGCCCTGGGTCGGAGGCGGGATTTCAAACAGCTGCCGGCCACCCAGTTCGCACCCGATGGGATCGACATAATCGCCAGCAACGGCCGCAAAGTCCTGTTCTGTATGAACCCCGCCAAGGGCATTCAGATGCTTCACCATGGCGCGCGCCGTGGCACCTTCATAAAATCCATCACGACCCTTTTCAGCAATCCGCTTGAGGGTTTTGGCCAAAGCCGGGAACCGCATGACATCGCCGATC
>JAESRU010000112.1 GCA_016764455.1 Hyphomicrobiales bacterium
GCATTACCGGCATTGAGGCGCTGATACGCTGGAACCATCCCCTGAGGGGGGTGATTGGGCCCGGTGAATTCTTGGCGACCTCTGAAGTAGCCGGTTTGGCACCGGCCATTGGGTGCAAGGTATTTGAATATGCCATGGTCGCCATTCAGGGTTGGGTCGATGAAGGTCTGGAATTTGGTCGCCTCGCAGTTAACCTATCACCCGGCCATCTCATGAAGGGCTCCATTATCGATGATTTTTTCGGCATCATGGAAAAATACAATATCGAGCCCCGCCTGCTGACGGTGGAATTCCTCGAATCTCTCGTTATCGACGATCCCAACGCCAACATCATGGAGACGCTGCACCGCTTCAGATTGCGCGATGTCCATGTTGAACTTGATGATTTTGGCACCGGTTATGCCTCGCTATCGCACTTGTCGACCATGCCGATCAATGGCCTGAAAATTGACAAGACCTTTGTCGACCAGATGACCAAAGACACAAGGCAGCAGGGCATTGTCACATCACTGATTTCAATGGCAAAATTGATGAAATTGCGTGTCGTGTGTGAAGGTATTGAAACCCGGCAGCAAGTGGATGTTATTGCGCAGATCGGAAAATGCTCGATCCAGGGTTATTTTATAACCAAGCCAATGAGCTACCAGAAAACCACTGACTGGTTAAAAAGCAAACGCAATATCGGGGCGCTGAGAGCACACCCGGAGATGGTCAGGACAAGGTGAAATTAGGAACGTTATTTGGGGCGCTTTTGTTTGAAACATTCTTTGTTAACCATGCTTCAATATTGTTCAGGCACCATCAAGGTGCTGTTTCTACTTTGAGAACGCCGGTGCAATAGTACACCATTAAATCGGCACGATTGTCGTGTTGTAGCGGTGCAAAAGTGCATCAGTGTTTTAAGTCTTTGAACTTGTTTTATCAGTTCGGGGGCTTTGAGGATGTATGGTGTGGATTTATATCGTCGTATTCGGCTTGTCTGTCATCATGACGGGTTGAGCCAGCGTGAGGCGGCACGTCGATTTGGTGTTAACTGGCGGACGGGGTTTCGAAGGCTCTTTTACATTCTGTTCCACCAGGCTACCGGCGCAAGCAAGCTGCGCGTCGTCCCAAGTTGGGACCATTCACCGGTATTATTGACGAGATTTTGGCAGACGATCAGACCCGCCCCAAAAAGCAGCGCCATACGGCCAGGCGGGTATTTGAACGCCTGCAGGTGGAACACGGGTTTGATGGTGGCTATACCATTGTGAAGGACTACATTCAGGAAGTGCGCCAGCGGACCCGCGAGGTGTTTGTGCCGCTTTATCATGCGCCGGGCCACGCCCAGGCTGATTTTGGTGAGGCTTTGGCGGTTATTGATGGTGTTGAACGCAAAATCCACTTCCTGGTGATTGACCTGCCCCACAGCGATGCGATGTTTGTCAAAGCTTATCCGCGTGAGAACTCGGAGGCTTTTTGTGATGGCCATGTTGCAGCGTTTGAGTTCTTTGGCGGTGTGCCTCAATCGATCCTGTATGACAACACCAAGATTGCAGTGGCCCGCATTCTGGGTGACGGCAAACGCCAACGCACCCAGGTGTTTAATGCTTTGCAATCCCATTACCTGTTCAAAGACCGGTTTGGCCGGCCAGCCAAGGGCAATGACAAAGGTAAAGTGGAAGGCATGGTTGGATATGCGCGSCGCAACTTCATGGTRCCGATCCCARGRTTTGCCAGCTTTGCAGCCTTGAATGAGTATCTGGCAGCTCAGTGCCGCAAACGCCAGAAYGCCGTATTGCGCAGTCACAAACAATCCATTGGCCAACGCTTTGCGAGCGATGCCAAAGCATTGGCGTCATTGCCGCGCTATCCCTATCAAGCCTGTGATACCCAGGCAACGCGGGTCAACTCTCTGTCGATGGTGCGCTATCGGGGCAATGATTACTCGGTACCGGTTGCTTATGCCTACCATGATGTTGTGGTGCGCGGGTTTGTTGATGAGGTTGTGATCTGCAACGGCGTTAACGAGATTGCCCGCCACCCGCGCTCCTATGAACAGGAAGATGCCATCTTTGACCCGATGCATTATCTGGCTTTACTGGAGAAGAAGGTTGGTGCGTTTGATCAGGCCGCACCGCTGCAGAACTGGAACCTGCCTGAGGCCTTTGCCCGGTTGCACAAGCTGTTGCAGATACGCATGGGCAAAAAAGGCAGCCGCGAGTTCATTCAGGTYCTGCGTCTGATGGAGAGTTTTGAACTTGATGTGGTGCATGGGGCCATAAAAGACGCCCTTCATTTGGGTGCCATTGGCTATGATGCGGTTAAACATCTGGTGTTGTGCCGCATTGAGCACCGCCCGCCTAAGCTTGATCTGGATATCTATCCCTACCTGCCCAAAGCCACGGTACAAACAACAAATCCAGGTGCCTATATGGGCTTGCTGGCACAAGGGCAATCATGAGCGATACCCCGCAAGTCCTGCTGAGCCATCATCTCAAAACCTTGCGCCTGCCAACCTTTCTGGCTGAGTACGACAAACTCGCCGGACAATGTGCCGCCAGCAATGAGACCCATGTGCAATATTTGCTGCGATTATCCGAACTGGAACTGATTGAACGCCACCGTCGCATGATCGAACGGCGGATTAAAGCTGCAAAGTTCAGGGCTGTTAAAAGCCTCGACAGTTTTGACTTCAAAGCCATGCCATCCCTCAACAAGGTGTTGGTGATGGAGCTGGCCAGATCAGAATATATTGACAGACAGGAGAACATCATTGCCCTGGGCCCCCAGCGGCACCGGCAAAACCCATATCGCCCTGGGCCTTGGTCTGGCCGCCTGCCAGAAGGGTCTGAAGGTGCGCTTCATAACTGCTGCTGCTCTGGTGCATGAACTGATTGAAGCGCGAGATGACAAACGATTGCTACGGTTACAAAAGCAAATGATCAACCAGAACCTGCTGATTATCGATGAACTGGGCTTCGTAGCATTATCCAAAACCGGAGCCGAACTTCTGTTTGAACTGATCTCCCAGCGTTACGAGCGCGGCTCGATCATCATCACTTCAAATCTGCCATTCGATGAATGGACCCAAACCTTCGGCACCGAACGGCTTACCGGTGCGTTGCTCGACCGGCTCACCCATCATGTCCATATCCTGGAGATGAATGGTGACAGCTATCGCCTCAAACACAGCAAAAACCGCAGAAAACCCCAAAACTGACCATCCCAATACCCGGCTTGACCACAGCCCCCGCTCCGCTACGCCTGCCGTGGGGGGCCACTGCGCGAAGCGGTGTCTATGGACAACCCTCCGCAACAGCAAAGTGGTGCACTTTTAAACCGGCGTTGACATACTTGGATCGAATAAAAAATAATACCTTATCTTAACTTATTTCATAGAAAGTTTTATTCAAATTACTGGATATAGAAAATTATTGGTTAAAAATCTGGCCTTGAAAGAATTTTTAAACAACACATCTACGGAGCGCAACCCAATGAAACATAATTTTAGCCGTATAATCTCCTCACGTTCCAATGGTTCCCCATCTAGCTCCGGTGCCTCAATCAAAATCGGCACCAAGATCTTTGCCCTCGTCGGGTTCTGCCTAACGTTACTCGCCATAGTTGCGAGTACGAGCATTTTTCAGATGGAGAAGATCGGCATTGAAATAGTCAGCATCGCGGAACGCGACATGCCGTTGGCCAATAGCCTGACTGAGTTGACTATTCGCCAGCTTGAACAAGCCGTGAACCTTGAGCGGGCCATCCGTACCGGCGAGTATATGAAAAAGGTTGCTACCAGGCAGGACTTCAAAAAATCAGTCAGCGCATTTGAGGAATTGACCATTGAGATCGAAAAGGATCTCGAGAAATCGTTGTCGATCGCCCGGGCCGCAGAAAATAGCGCCGTAACGAAAGAAGGGCGGCAAGAGTTTGGGAAAATTTCTGGAACGCTGGAAAAACTTGCTATTGAACGCAAGGGTTACAGCGAGCTTTCCGAGCAGGTCGTCAAGTTGATTGAAGCAGGCAATGTTGAGCGGGCTCTGACCTTGATGCCAAAATTAAAAGCCGGGCAGGAAGACCTCAATAAGAAAGTAAAAGAGATGCTTGTCGAAGTGGAAACGTTCACTGCGCGGGCAACGATGAATGCAGAAGAGCACGAAAAGTTTGCTCTAAATTTGCTGATGGGCATATCCGGCCTTGCCGTACTCCTTGGATTGTCTTTTTCAATCTTTTTGGTCAAGCGAAGCATCACACGCCCGCTAGGGGAAATCGTTACGGGGCTTGAAGCGCTCAACTCGGACGATTTTTCAGTTGATGTAAAGATTTACAACAATGACGAGATCGGCGCCATCGCCAAAGCCTATGCCTTGTTCAAGGACACCATGATAAAGGCGAAGGATCAAGAGGCAGACCAGGAGAAACAAAAACAAATTGCCGAGGAAGAAAAACGCAAATCAATGCTCCAGCTTGCCGATGACTTCGAATCCAGCGTTGGCAGTATCGTTGAGTATGTTGCTTCGGCCTCGACGGAACTGAACACCACGGCCCAATCTATGGCCAGCGTCTCCGAGGAAACCAACTCTCAAGCCACCTCCGTTGCCGCAGCTTCAGAAGAGGCCTCCATGAATGTCCAGACCGTTGCTTCGGCGGCAGAGGAAATGACAGCCTCTATTACCGAAATCAATACCCAGGTATTCAAGGCTGCCGATGTTTCGAAACAGGCTGTTGAGAATGTCGAGAAAACGGTCAAGCAGATGGACCAGCTCACGCACACGGCCGACAAAATCGGTGAAGTTGTCTCCATGATTTCCGATATTGCGGAGCAGACCAACTTGCTGGCTCTCAACGCCACGATTGAATCGGCGCGTGCGGGCGAGGCTGGCAAGGGCTTTGCCGTTGTGGCCGGTGAGGTGAAAGCACTGGCCAGTGAAACAGCCAAGGCCACCGACGAAATAGCCTCGCATATCAACCAGATTCAGAGCGCTACGAAAGGCGCCGTCGCCTCGATTGCCGATATCGGTACAGTGGTCAAACAGCTTAAAGAAAGCTCTACGGCGATAGCCGCGGCAATGGAAGAACAAGGGGCAACAACCCAGGAAATTTCCCGCAATGTGCAAGAAGCGGCAACGGGAACCAGTGAAGTGTCGTCCAGCATCGCTGGCGTGACCCAGGCATCGCAGGAAGCAGGAGCCGCCTCGGAACAGGTTATGTCCTCTGCGGGCGAACTCTCGCAACAGGCGGAAACCTTGAAAACCGTTGTTGCTCAGTTCTTGGCGAATATGCGTGATGATTCTGGCAACAGGCCAAGTGAGGATAACCCTGACTATAAGGGGGTAGAAATGCACAAAAATAGTGGTAAAGTGGAAGATCAGGTAGCTTAAGCTGGTAGATGATCCGGACTATCTTACCCATACAATCACATGTCGAACGTGAACTACGCTGATTTCACTTTCCCTGACATATATGATGGCCACAGGATTATGGCCCACAAAAGCCTGATCCACTTGAGGATGAGGCGGAAGTTGTATCCGGTGGCGGTGAGGATTGGGTTTATGGCATCGCCGTGGGTTGAAGCGAGATAGTTACGGTTCATTCTGTGGTGGTTTTTGATGTGGTAGATGACTGGTTCCACCGCTGCCCTTCGCCGCATCTGGCGTTTGATTGCTGGTGTTCTCACTATGTTTTGGAGGTGAGCTGACATGGTGCCTCTTCGCCTTAAGCTGTGACTGGACAAGGTGTTCGCGCTGGCCAGCAATATCACCAGCTTTGTCGCCAGCACGTTGAAGGCTAAAAAGCGCACCTTGGAAAATACACTGGCCGACATTTTAACAACCAAACCGACATGTGAAATCGCTGAAACACTCTGCGCCAAACTGGCCAGAAGTCAGTCCAATACTGCTGACGTTTCTCGATTATCCCGGCCAGATGGACATCCAACAACGGTTGCGAGCGCGCCCTTCGACCAGAAGTCATCCAGCGCAAAGTCACCAACGGCTTTCGTGCCCTCTGGGCGCAACAAGGTGATTGCGCCGTCAGAACCGTCGTCGATACCGAGAAACTCAATGGAAATTCCCCGTTCAAACCATTTTGACAAACCATAGCCTGAATTTAACAGGTGCGCTGGAATGGGGGTGAGTAATTACTCGGATCAAGGGACGAACTTCACGTAAAATCCAGATGGACTTTCCCGATTTGCGAAAGAAATACTGGGGACGGCGGTTCTGGGCTCGGTGGTATTTCTGTTCCACAAGCGGGGTGGTTAATTATTTGTAGAAGACTCGATTTGATCTGACACCGTTCCCTTTCCAGCGAACTGGATTGGGAACGGCATGGCTCTTGCCAGAGCCGATGGTTACCGGTT
>JAESRU010000125.1 GCA_016764455.1 Hyphomicrobiales bacterium
CTATGATCACCACAAGCGCCAAAACCAACCCATACTTTTATCCAAAAGGAACGCAGTTCCCTTATTTCTATAGGTTTCTTATTTCAGAGGCTTGTAACTCGATGAAAACAAACACGGAATCCGATTAGACCTGACCTTTCGGGACCTATACCTGACCTTTCGGGACTCCATACCTGACCTTTCGGGACTACTCTGACTATTGACTCTGCTTAAAAGTCAGGCATGAAAGCGGATATGGGATATGCAGTGAACAGCGCAGAAACGAACAGCCATGACCCCGCCCAACTGAGCAAGGCGGGTGAGTTGGCGGATGGGCGATACAGTGATCGCGCTTTGCGTAACCCGCCGAGCTTGCAGGCTCTCAAATTGCAAGACGTGCTGATGAAGAACGCAGGCGGTAAAATTGCCAACGATCAGTGGCATGAATTGCCGCTGGCGACCTTCAAGCAGGTGAAGGGCTTCCGCAATCTGACCCACGAAGACGTGGTACGGCTCTTTGAGGAGCTGCGCGGCGTGACTATGCGCCATGTGAACAATGCAGAGGGACACACCGCTATTTATGGCCTGATCGCCGTGGGCCGTGTGGACATGGATGAAGGCAGCGGCAAGCTGCGCTACAAGTTCGATGATGAATTTTGCAAGATCATCGAGAAGTCGAACCTCTATGCTGTTCTGGACTATCGTGCAGGCCTCGCAATGTCTTCGCGCTATGCCCACCGCTTGCATGAGATGATTTCATTTCGTGCAGCTCGCGAAAAGCAGATGGAACGATTCACTGTTGAAGACCTGCGGGCGCGTTTAGGCGTCCAGTTGGGTAAGCTGGAAGCATGGAGCGATTTTAGAGTCAAAGCGCTCGACGCTGCCATCGAGGAGGTCAACCAATCGAGCCGTTTCCGTGTCAGCTATCGCGTCACCAAGCGAGAACGCCGCAAAACGACAGAGATCGAGCTGACGTGGAAAATCAAAGAAGCGTTGGAAGATGCCAAGAAGGAACAAGAAGCTCACTCGATTGCCCGCAAGGGCAGACGGACAGAAGCCAAGGAGCGGCTGGCTTTCCCCGACAGTGGCAGCGTCAAATACACTGATCCTTGGGAGAAACTGGCCCGTGACAATTCGAACTGGGATCACGGCAAGATTGCGGATGCGTTCCGATCGTTCTGTTTTCAAAAAGGGATCAAGCTGGGCGCGAAGAACATCGAAACGGTGTTTGTGAACTTTTGCAAAAGCCAGAAAAGGGTCTGATGATGATACGCTTTTTGATACCCATGAGACGGTCTCACGCGACCCCTAATGAGACGATTTGAGACCCCATGAGTTACACCCTTGGAACCGCTGCAAAAGCCGCTGGAAAAAGTAAAACTACAATCCAGAGAGCTATCTCAAAAGGTACTATATCTGCACATAAGGGGAAGAATGGTCGATATTCCATCGACCCTTCCGAATTGCACCGCGTCTTCCCCATAGTGTCCACTGATACCGTCGCGCAGGGGTCTCAACTAGACACTTCGCGACTCCCTGATAAGCTCCTCCTTCAAGTGAAGGTTGAAGCATTGGAAACGATGCTGGAACGAGAGCGAGAAGCACTGACAGAAATGCGATCAGATAGAGACGCTTGGAAGCAGCAAGCTACCGCACTTTTAGGCGCACCCGAGAAGAAGCGTGGTCGCTGGTGGCCTTGGTAGTAGCGCTCTTCAATCAGCCGGCTTTAATACCCGCTTCCTTGGCTTTCTTTTAGGGCTCGCCTTCACTTTTTTGGGAGCTTCGCCCTCGTCCTCATCTTCTTTCACTATGRSTYTTCCGWYYTCCCCGACATCGTCAGGGTCAAAAATTGAAAGCTCATTGGCGCGGATAATTAAGGCCTGCCACTTTCTATCTTGAACCTTCTCATCCAAGTGAGCGCGCTTGATGACGTAGTATGGATTGTAGAACACAGCATAGGACAAATCACCGAGTGGACCGTCCTTCAATTCAATAAAGCCCAGATCATGTAAGCGTTGTACACGATCCTTCCATGTGCGCAAAGCACGCTGCCCCTCAAAGCCTGCGTGAAATGCCATTTCTTCTGGTCGGTTAAGTGTCAGAAACCGCTCTTCACGTAGTCGGGACCAAAGCTCCAAGTATGTGCGGCTAACTGGGAAACCCTTGCCCGACATATCATCCATGATGCTCATCATCAGAGGCATCAAACGGGGAAGAGGTGCCCACCCCTCGCTATCGATAGTCCATAGCTCTTCAGCCTTAAGCTCAGGCCACAGCTTCGCACGAGCTTCGAGCTGCCGTTCCAATATGGTTCTCTGCTTGCGTGCAGCCATCATAATCTCCAATAAAGATCGAGGCCGGGATTGGACCCCGGCCTCTTCGCTTAGAGCTACCCATCACCGTGTAGGATGGGGCTTGAAGATTCGGCTGGGTTTGGACCCTCAGCTATTCTTCCGCGCCTTACGATACCTAATATATAGCGCGCATAACATGCTAAGTCCAATGCCTAGTTATGCTATAATCTCGCCCTCAAGGCTTCGATATGTCTCACTTGATATATTAAGAAGGTTAATAAAAGCTATCTTGGTTTCTGAGTTGGCTTTTATGCGCAAATCAAAATAGCATAACCTATTTATTTAAATCGCTTAAATGCGTTTTTACACGGTATCGCGGTATCGCGGTATCACGGTATGTGGGTATCGCGGTGTCATCGGTGTCGCGGTATCGGGGGATACAAAGGGGGGGCAGGCCCTCAGCTCACCATTCTGATGTTTGAATATTTTTGACGAGATTGAGATCATTGCAAGCTCTTCTGATTCTTCCAGTAGGCCAATAATGATTGGCTACGATTTCAGGAGCAGCCCTGAAGGTCCCGTGTGCTGGCTTATGAGGGTTGATAGCCCACCTCTTTCTGGTGCCTCACAGCTACAACCAAAGCCACGTTTTGCTGCAACCGATAGAGCGCAACATATCCACTGGCGCCAAAGCTGATCGGCCATTCCTGAAATTCAGGGTCCATGTCATCCACGGGGCGACCGACATCTGGGTGATCAGCAACGATCTGCATCCCGTCACGAATCGCACTTGCCGCGCGTCTGGCAGCATCAGGGTTCTTCTCAGCAAGAAAGCGATAGAGGCGCTGCACATCTGCCAGCGCCTCGGGCGACCAGATCAGTTGTGGCACTCAGGCGGCTCCTGATCGTCACCAGCGGCGAGTTGGGCCAGCCAAGCGTCCGCTTCGGCATGTGTCACGTGCAGCCCGGTCTCCTGATAGGCGTCCCAGGCGCGGATACCGTCCTGGCGGAACGCTTCGCGCTTTTCCTCGCGCTCGACGTATTGAGCAATCGCCTCGCGCATCATCCAATGCGGGGATCTGTCCCTCGCCTCGGCGAGAACTTTCACGCGGCTGTGGACGTCTGCGTCCAGTTTGACTGCAACGGGTGTTGGCATGGGTTTTTCTCCATAGGTATCACTTTATAATACCCATAGAATAAAATCATTACCAGAGCTTATCTGAGAAGATGATCGATGCCCGTGGCATCGAAGGGGTTGGCCATCGGCTGGGGGTTCCCCAAGAGGATCGCACGCAAATCTCGAATCCGCAGGTGAAGAGTTTGCATAAGTGCGCCCTTCACTGTTTCTCAGCTCAGGGTTTGCACACAACGGCATCCGTTCAAGTGCTAATCATCACTCCCAAATACTCTATTGCCAGCATGAGCGACTGGAGCGCGACACCAAATGACACTTTTCAGGCCTCATAGGCGCTCTGCGGGTTCCGGACAGGTCAAAGGCGGCAAGTGGCTAAACAGGCTCAGAAAAGGCCCTTAGAGGCCTTTGAAGACTGTTTAGCCAGCCAACAACCCCTAACGCCTTACTCGGCTCTGACGGCTTCAAAATCCTCTGGATATCCTCAGCAATCAACCTTTCAACCAGAGCTGTCGTTTGGGTGAATGAAGTTGGCAGGAAATAGGGGGTTTTTGTTCGCATCGTTTGCGACCATCAAAACAGCTTTTCATTCACCGCAATTTGCCATGCTCGGATCGAGCGAAAACGAGGGGCTATGATCACCACAAGCGCCAAAACCAACCCATACTTTTATCCAAAAGGAACGCAGTTCCCTTATTTCTATAGGTTTCTTATTTCAGAGGCTTGTAACTCGATGAAAACAAACACGGAATCCGATTAGACCTGACCTTTCGGGACCTATACCTGACCTTTCGGGACTCCATACCTGACCTTTCGGGACTACTCTGACTATTGACTCTGCTTAAAAGTCAGGCATGAAAGCGGATATGGGATATGCAGTGAACAGCGCAGAAACGAACAGCCATGACCCCGCCCAACTGAGCAAGGCGGGTGAGTTGGCGGATGGGCGATACAGTGATCGCGCTTTGCGTAACCCGCCGAGCTTGCAGGCTCTCAAATTGCAAGACGTGCTGATGAAGAACGCAGGCGGTAAAATTGCCAACGATCAGTGGCATGAATTGCCGCTGGCGACCTTCAAGCAGGTGAAGGGCTTCCGCAATCTGACCCACGAAGACGTGGTACGGCTCTTTGAGGAGCTGCGCGGCGTGACTATGCGCCATGTGAACAATGCAGAGGGACACACCGCTATTTATGGCCTGATCGCCGTGGGCCGTGTGGACATGGATGAAGGCAGCGGCAAGCTGCGCTACAAGTTCGATGATGAATTTTGCAAGATCATCGAGAAGTCGAACCTCTATGCTGTTCTGGACTATCGTGCAGGCCTCGCAATGTCTTCGCGCTATGCCCACCGCTTGCATGAGATGATTTCATTTCGTGCAGCTCGCGAAAAGCAGATGGAACGATTCACTGTTGAAGACCTGCGGGCGCGTTTAGGCGTCCAGTTGGGTAAGCTGGAAGCATGGAGCGATTTTAGAGTCAAAGCGCTCGACGCTGCCATCGAGGAGGTCAACCAATCGAGCCGTTTCCGTGTCAGCTATCGCGTCACCAAGCGAGAACGCCGCAAAACGACAGAGATCGAGCTGACGTGGAAAATCAAAGAAGCGTTGGAAGATGCCAAGAAGGAACAAGAAGCTCACTCGATTGCCCGCAAGGGCAGACGGACAGAAGCCAAGGAGCGGCTGGCTTTCCCCGACAGTGGCAGCGTCAAATACACTGATCCTTGGGAGAAACTGGCCCGTGACAATTCGAACTGGGATCACGGCAAGATTGCGGATGCGTTCCGATCGTTCTGTTTTCAAAAAGGGATCAAGCTGGGCGCGAAGAACATCGAAACGGTGTTTGTGAACTTTTGCAAAAGCCAGAAAAGGGTCTGATGATGATACGCTTTTTGATACCCATGAGACGGTCTCACGCGACCCCTAATGAGACGATTTGAGACCCCATGAGTTACACCCTTGGAACCGCTGCAAAAGCCGCTGGAAAAAGTAAAACTACAATCCAGAGAGCTATCTCAAAAGGTACTATATCTGCACATAAGGGGAAGAATGGTCGATATTCCATCGACCCTTCCGAATTGCACCGCGTCTTCCCCATAGTGTCCACTGATACCGTCGCGCAGGGGTCTCAACTAGACACTTCGCGACTCCCTGATAAGCTCCTCCTTCAAGTGAAGGTTGAAGCATTGGAAACGATGCTGGAACGAGAGCGAGAAGCACTGACAGAAATGCGATCAGATAGAGACGCTTGGAAGCAGCAAGCTACCGCACTTTTAGGCGCACCCGAGAAGAAGCGTGGTCGCTGGTGGCCTTGGTAGTAGCGCTCTTCAATCAGCCGGCTTTAATACCCGCTTCCTTGGCTTTCTTTTAGGGCTCGCCTTCACTTTTTTGGGAGCTTCGCCCTCGTCCTCATCTTCTTTCACTATGAGTTTTCCGTCTTCCCCGACATCGTCAGGGTCAAAAATTGAAAGCTCATTGGCGCGGATAATTAAGGCCTGCCACTTTCTATCTTGAACCTTCTCATCCAAGTGAGCGCGCTTGATGACGTAGTATGGATTGTAGAACACAGCATAGGACAAATCACCGAGTGGACCGTCCTTCAATTCAATAAAGCCCAGATCATGTAAGCGTTGTACACGATCCTTCCATGTGCGCAAAGCACGCTGCCCCTCAAAGCCTGCGTGAAATGCCATTTCTTCTGGTCGGTTAAGTGTCAGAAACCGCTCTTCACGTAGTCGGGACCAAAGCTCCAAGTATGTGCGGCTAACTGGGAAACCCTTGCCCGACATATCATCCATGATGCTCATCATCAGAGGCATCAAACGGGGAAGAGGTGCCCACCCCTCGCTATCGATAGTCCATAG
>JAESRU010000085.1 GCA_016764455.1 Hyphomicrobiales bacterium
TTTAGATTTAATGATACACATGATAGATGCAGATAAGGGATATAATTAGAATATCTCATAAAAGAGGCACATAAGGAAGTTGTCAAACAAAGGAATCAAAATGAAGAAAATATTGGCTATTGTATTTTCCCTTTTCCTTGTTTCCTGTTCCGAAGACCCCAATGAAGCGGCAAACAGGATGTTTGTCGAAACGCAGAAATTGGTTTCGGAAGCAACAGTCAAACCACGCGAGCAAGCTTTGGTTGATCTTTACGCGGCTATCGATTCCCTGAACCGGATTGTGGATGAATATCCCTCGTCAAATCTGGCGGTGCAAATCAGCTCCGGCCAATCCATCGGAACTATTTCCATAAGCAGCATCTCCGAGGCCATCGGAGGTTTGTACCAGACAGCTTTATTTGTTTTCACAGGTCATGAAGGCAAAGTGTATCACGCGGTATTCTCGCCGGACGGAACCAAAGTGCTTACGGCATCTGGAGACAAAACTGCGCGCTTGTGGGATATCGCTACGGGCAACCAGATCGCCGTCTTCACGGGTCATGAAGGTACAATATTCAGTGCTGTATTCTCACCGGACGGAACCAGAGTGCTTACAGTGTCTTTTGATCATACGGCGCGCCTGTGGGACATCGCCACGGGCAACCAGGTCGCTGTCTTCACGGATCATGAACGTGTAATGTACCACCCGGTATTTTCGCCGGACGGAAGCAGTGTGCTTACAGCATCTGCTGACAAAACTGCGCGGCTGTGGGATATCGCTACGGGCAATCAGGTCGCCGTCTTCACGGGTAGTGAAGGCGAAGTGTATCACGCGGTATTCTCGCCGGACGGAAGTAGTGTGCTTACGGCATCTTATGATCATACTGCGCGTCTGTGGGATATTGGCAATAACGCTGACTTTTCTACACGGGAGGGATTTGCAACGATTTTTGAAACGGAACCAGCGGCCCAAGACTCCATCTTTATGGGTCATGAAGGTGTAGTTAACAGCGCGGTATTCTCGCCGGACGGAACCAGAGTGCTTACGGCATCTTTTGACCGAACAGCGCGTCTGTGGGACATTGCCACGGGCAACCATGTCGCTGTCTTTGCGGGTCATGAAGGTGTAGTTTTCAGCGCGGTATTTTCACCGGACGGGACCAGAATGCTTACAGCGTCTGCCGACAAAACAGCACGCCTGTGGGGAATTCGTCCTTAATCCTATAACAATTACTAGATATCTCGGGAGAATGTCGATGGATGATTGGTCAAAAACCTGGACTTGGTATGACGGCGAATGGATGGAGGGCAACCCGGCAATTGTCGGCCCGCGCAGCCATGCAATGTGGTTGGGGTCTTCAGTTTTTGATGGTGGACGGGCGTTTGAAGGGGTGACGCCTGATATCGATCGCCATTGCGCCCGCATCAACAATTCAGCTGAAATTATGGGTCTCAAGGTGCTGCATGAARGCRNCRTRWTCSWGSAKYNTYGTNCANGNASGMMTGAAGCAKWTNGAYAAGRACGCSGARYTKTATATCCGCCCGATGTATTGGGCCGAGCAGGGCGGTAATTTTGCCGTCCCGCCGTTGAAGGAAAGCACCCGTTTTTGCCTCTGCATGTATGATACCCCGATGCCGGAACCGGCTGGGTCTTCGATCATGCTGTCTAGCTTTCGCCGCCCGACCCTGGCGCAAGCGCCGGTAAATGCCAAGGCAGGGTGTCTTTACCCGAATTCCGCTCGCGCATTGCTGGAAGCCGGTGAAGCCGGATTTGACAATGCCCTTGTTTGCGATGCGCTTGGCAATGTTGCCGAATTGGCGACCGCCAATATTTTCATGGCCAAAGACGGCGAAGCTCATACGCCCACCCCGAACGGAAYATTCCTGAACGGCATCACCCGCCAGCGGGTTATTGCGTTGCTGCGCGAACAGGGCATCAAGGTCAATGAACGCACCCTGACCTATAGGGATTTTGAAGAGGCGGACGAGATTTTCTCGACCGGCAATTATTCCAAGGTCATGCCGATCACCCGCATCGGCAAGCGCGATCTTCAGCCGGGCCCGATCTACCAAAAAGCCCGTGATCGTTATTGGGAATGGGCCCACAGCAGCTGATTCGATAGCCGTCGTTTGTTTTAAGACACTGTGCCTCCAGCTGTCATTCCGGCGAAAGCCGGAATCCAGTGTGAGCGTGCCACGATTGAGATCGCCAAGACTGGATCCCGGATCGCGCGGCGGGTTCTCATTAGGGCATGTAAGTCATCCGGGCCGCCGCTTGTCCGGGATGACGAAATGTGAGTTGTAAAAAATATTCTCAGCCATAAAAAAGCCGGGGCAGAAACCCCGGCTTTTCTTGTCTCATATTCAGTAGTTTCTAGAAGAAACCACCATTCTGCGCTGCGACCATGCAGAACAGCATGGGRAACGAGAGCAGSGTGTTGGTGCGCGAAAACAGCATCGCGGTGCGTGCYGAYGCKGCCTTGCTGGYGGCGTCGGCTTCAACCATGCCCAAAGCCCGCYTCTGGTTTGGCCAGATCACGAACCAGACRTTGAACCACATGATGATRCCGAGCCACATCCCAATACCGATCGGGGTGCTGGCGCCGCCATCTGTGATGCCCAGTGTCARAGCCTGATGCACATAGCCGTTCATCCAGGCGACRATCAGCCCGGTGACGATGGTGCCCATAGCGGCCCAGCGGAACCACCAAAGGGCTGCTGGYGCGATCACCTTGCCGATGGCTGGTTTCTGGTCGTCCGGGATATTTGGCATATTCGGGATTTGTACGAAATTGAAATACCAAAGCAGCCCGACCCACATGACGCCGTTCAGAACATGGAGCCAACGGAAGAAGAATTTCCCCCATTCCATATCGAACGCAATGCTRCCTCCGGTAGCGGCGCTGACCGCGAACAGCATAATTGCTGTAAGGATAAAGCCTGCGAYAACAGTTGATTTCAGATTGGATAAAATTCCACCCATGGGAGCGTCCCCTTTGTTGGGTTCAAGCCGCGACAGGCGGCGAGAACCATTGCCCACTAATTGAGATCGTTGGGCGGAACTTAAACGATTCCAAGGCRGACAGGCAAGGATTACAATTTACACGGATTTTGCCGTGTCGCAGGTGTCCAATTTTGCCTCTTTCATTTCGCTCCAGGCCTGTCGGACAATCTGCGTCGCGCTGAACAGAAACAGGCAGGCCATCAACCCGGCCACAATCAAATCMGGCCAACCAGAACGCGTCGCCCARACCCCGGAGGCTGCCAGCATGACAGCGATAYTGCCGATGGCGTCGTTGCGACTGCAAAGCCAGACCGAGCGGATATTGGCGTCRCCGTCGCGAAACTTATACAACAACGCGACGCTGGCCASATTGGCWCCRAGCGCCAGAAACCCGACRATCCCCATGGTGAATGCGGCSGGCACGCCTGGATAAAGCGCGGCGTAAATCGTGGACCCCATCACCCAGGCTGCCATGAGCRCGAGGCTCGCTCCCTTGGCCAAAGCYGCCCGGCTGCGCCACAATAAAGTGTGGCCAATCGCGAAAAGGCTGACGGCATAGGTGATCGTGTCGCCCAGAAAATCRAGCGAATCTGCCTGCAACGCCCGYGACCCRCTCAATTGTCCGGCAACGATTTCCACCRCAAACATGGTGGCGTTGAGGGCRATCACCACCCACAAAATCCGTTTATAGGTATCTGACATGCCGTCAAATTTGAGATCGTGACTACAACATTTCCCCGCCATGAGCGTTCCTTCATTTCTTGATGCCACACCCTATATAAGAGCTACAGCAACTGTAGGTTCAAGCGGGATGAGGGAGAATAATGCGGCCCCAACCGTCATTCCGGGATGAACCGGAATCCAGWRRAKGNGTGCCAMRMKYRARATCGCAAARRCTGGATCCCGGATCGCGCAGCGGAKYGCCATTGGAGCATGAAAGACATCTAGGCCGCAGCTTGTCCGGGATGACGAAACCGGCATCCACCCACACCCCGTCATTCCGGCGAAAGCCGGAATCCAGTCTGAGCGAGCGGCAATTGGGAAGGGCGCTCGTCGCCCACGATCTTCCCCTCGTCATTCCCGTGCTCGTCACGGGAATGCATTCCACCGCCCGGTCAACAAAACAGGAGCCAGCCACATGACCGCAAAACACGCAGACATCGGCCTCGCCGACATCGGCATCGGAGAGATGGCGCGGCTTTCGGGCTGCAAGGTCCAGACGGTGCGCTATTACGAAGAAACCGGCCTGATGCCGGAGCCAGCGCGCAATTCCGGCAACCAGCGCCGCTACGGGCGGGCGTCGCTCGAGCGCCTGAAATTCATCCGCCATTGCCGCAACTTTGGCTTTGGCCTCAACGCCATCCGCGAATTGCTGTCGCTGTCAGAGGACCCCAACCAATCCTGCGAAGCCGCCGATAAATTGGCCAGCAAACACCTGGCCGCAGTTATCCTGCGCATCGAGCAATTACAAACCCTGCGCGAAGAGCTAACCCGCATGACAAATGCCTGCGCCGGCGGCATCGTCGCTGATTGCCGGGTGGTCGAAATGCTGGCCGATCATTCGATGTGTGACGGGGAGCATTGAGATTTGGGGGAGTGAGTGTGCGGTGGATACGGTGCTTAGAAAACAATAGCCGATAGGAAATCTAGCCTAGCACGGGTCAGGCGCTGCTAATATATAGTGCATAATATATCAGGATGAACCCTTAGTATTTTATTGATATGGCCATCCTTTCAGGCCAAGTTTATCTAAAAATTCCAAATAGAAGTGTCCGCGTGCCATATCTTCATATTTATGCGGAAACCAAACAGAAAAATTTTTCTTGAGCAATTCTGTTTCAAGATTGTTGGCTTTTACGGTGTCTCCATTACGCCTCAATATTCGAATTCTATTCTTTTGTTTTTTGTATTGATTTCGGTCAGATTCAAGATTGCTGCTGAGTCTTGTATCTTCTGTGCCGAAAACTAAATTTGTTTGATTAGGTTCTCCAATATAATCGATGGCAGAAATGTCCGCGCCAGCAACTGAAATACCATAAATTTCACCCATATGGATTGATTCTACCATGCCGTCCGAAATTGGAATTGGCCTGTTGATAATAGCTCGGTCAAAAACTGTCCCTTTCAATTCAGCATTGAAAAAATCAGAGTGATTGAGGAGGGCACTATCAAAATGGGTTCCAACAAGTTTGGTTTTTCTAAAAAACGCCGCTTCAATACGACTTCCAATAAATAGGGCAGCAGAAAAATTTCCATTTATAAAACTCACTCCTGAGAGATCAGTTTTTCGTAAATCTAGGCGAAATTCCTGTTTCCATTCTTGTTCAATCTGGATGAGTGAGCGTCGACCAATTACAGTGACTGCAGTTTGAATATCAATTCTTGGTACTGGCCTATCAAATGGTATTTCCGTCGGTTCAAGTGTTGCTACTGGAGCATTTTCTCTAATGTAGGCGCACAATATTTCCATGATTTGGATATGGTCACGAGAGCTGTCTTGAGCGATACGCTTAAGCGCATAAATGGCTCCAATACGAACTTCCAAGTTTGGCAAAGTGTGCTCATATATTTCTCTGTCAATGAGAGGAATACCATCAGGCCTTAATGCAGGTACGAGCCTATCTTCTTTGTCTCGCTTCCATTCGGAATTTTCTTTTTGATAACGCGGAATTTCTATAATTTTTCTGACTGTTTTCTCTGAACCAAGGCCCTCTATGGCTTTGTTAATGCGATCAGTAATTTGTCCTTGTTCAGCAACATCGACCTGTTTTTGCGCCACTACTGAGCGCCATACCAAAAAGGGAGCACCGATTACTGCCACAAGCAATAATCCAATATTTCTTATTGCGGACCCGTTTGGATCGCTCGCGAAAGGGCCAAACCCAATTAGCGAGCCAAATAATTGTACTAGAGCGATAAGAGCTATAACAGCAAGTAAAAACACGGCACAGATTATTAGAAATCCCGCGATAGTTCCAAGCCACCGGGCCTTCGAAAAATCAAAGTACCGTCTAAAATTAAGCCAGCCCAACATACCCAATTCTTCAGTTTTCACGTTTGGTGCCCTGTGCAGAATTGAAGAAAAATTTTCTACTTTGCATTATAACGATATTTGAAGGGGTAGAGTGGAAATTGTCCGATTGTTTTGCCAATCTAAAACTTAAAATACCAAATTTTATGTACTGGACAGTATATAAACATCGAAAGAAGGAGCACTGAAAATGGTACTCACGCGAGATTTTAGAGAGACCGTAAAGGCCCGCGCTGATCGCGACCC
>JAESRU010000120.1 GCA_016764455.1 Hyphomicrobiales bacterium
TTTGCGCATCCGCCAGATTGAGCAAATTGCCGTTTTTGGCAATTTTACCCACCAGACCCTGCCCCACCTGTAACTGGGATTGGTGCACAGCCGCAGCGTTTAGTCCGTGGGTAGCAAAAAGCTCCAGCACATCATAATCGCGCAGCACGTATACCGAACAAACCTCGGCCGTCATCGTGGCAGCGATTTTCTGCACGATCTGGTCAAGCCTCTCCTGGGGCCCATTGGATTCCGCCATCGCATCGCGAAGATGTCTCAGCAGAACCCGTGCTCCGGTTGTTTGGCCGGGCATAAGGTATCCTTGGTTTCACCGCATTTTTTGACGTATCAAATACATCGCATCATCTGAATTTTAGATGGTGTGTCACTCTTTATCCAGCCCATAGATCGAATGCAAAGTTCGCACCGCCAATTCTACATAATCCTGATCGATCAGGATGGAAATTTTGATTTCCGATGAACGCGCCGCATTGCTCGAAACCGGAGGCGGGGTCAAAAAGGCGCTCGGGCTTATTGGCGACAATGCGTTTTATCTGCTCAATTCAGATTGCATCTGGTGGGAGAAATCCGTACCCGCACTGGACCGGCTTGCCGCTMGTTGGGACGAAGCCACGATGGATATGCTGCTGCTTGTGGTCCCGCTYGCGCAAAGCAGCGGGTATAGCGGRCGMGGTGATTTTYTGCTCGGKMYMGATGGTCGCYTATCGCGCCTTTCCGGTGCAARYGCCAACRAAGGTCTGGTCTATATGGGGACGGCCATTCTCCACCCCCGTATTTTTGAAGAAACGCCATYYGGTGCTTTTTCACTCAATTTGCTGTTTGACCGTGCGATTAAATCCGGGAGGTTGTATGGTCTGGTTCATGAAGGAAGCTGGATGCATGTGGGAACCCCGGACGCGATTGGCGAAGCTGAAGCACAATTGCGGGCGCTTGGGGCTGAACCCGCGTCTTCATCCTGAAATCTCCCAATTCAGCGGAGCGACACAGTGAGTGAACCGCGGATATTCACAATCGCGCCCGGCACCGGGTTTTTGCGCACTCTTGCTGCAGCCTTTCTGGAAAACCGCATTCCCGGCATTGATATTGACCCCGTCAATCCGTTTGCGCGCGCGGACGCCATTGTCTATTTGCCAAACCGTCGCGCCTGTCGGGCCTTTGCAGAAACACTGATCGAATTGAATGACGGCSARCCGATGCTGTTGCCTGATATCCGGGCGCTTGGCGATATCGACCCGGCCGAATTGATGTTTGACCCGGACGAGGCCGGTTTGGACTTGATGACGGCACTTGGCGAATTCCCACCACCCGTTGATCCCATGCACCGGTTATTGCTGCTGACCCAATTGGTCCAGGCCTGGTGCGCCAGCGCCACGCCCGAAATTATGCAACTGGAACGTGACGAGACCATCGCCCTGCCGGGACCCCAATCACTTGCGGTAAAGTTGGCGGCTGAGCTAGCGCGCCTTATGGATCAGGTTGAGACGGAAGGCATCAGCATTGCCGGCCTTGGCACGTTAGTGCCGGAAAACCACGCAGCATTTTGGGATATCAGCGTCGATTTCCTGTCGATCATTGCAACAGCGTGGCCRGCAATATTGGACGAGATGGGGAAATCTTCCAGCGCTACCCATCGCAACCAGATGATCCGGGCGGAAGCCGSTCGTTTGAAAAATACCGGACCAATTACACCCGTGATCGCTGCCGGTTCGACAGGGTCGATCCCGGCAACAGCTGAATTGCTGCACGCAATTTCAATGCTTCCCGCTGGKGCAATTGTGTTGCCCGGCCTGGACCAGGCGCCAGATGATGTTGAATGGGAGGAGATATTCAAGACCCCTTCCCACCCTCAATATGGGTTGGCGCGCTTAATCAGCCGGTTTGGAATTTCCCGGGACGAAATCCCCGAATTGGCCRGTGAAATTCCCGGTTTTGAAATAGCCGCYGCRCGCACCAGTTTGGTCGCGCTCGCCATGCAACCGGAAATGACGACAGCCCATTGGGGCGATGAAGATTTTGTCGCGGCAATAGCCAAACTTGGYYMTGCCGAAGATGGATTGACCTGGGTCGAAACCGCAACTGCCCAGGAAGAAGCCTTGGTCATTGCCTTGAAAATCCGCTCGGTGGTTGAAGATCCCGCACGATCGGTTGCCCTGGTGACGCCAGACCGCAATCTGGCGCGCCGTGTCATGGCGGAACTGGAACGCTGGGACATCATTGTAGATGATTCTGCCGGTACGCCGCTTACCGCAACTCCGCCCGGAATTTTCACTTCCCTTATTGCCGAAGCGCTGGTGTCGGACCTTGCGCCGGTGCCTTTGCTGGCGCTCTTGAAACACCCGCTTTGTACGCTCGGGACCRAGGGACCGGATATCCGTCGTGCAGCACGGCTGATGGAGCGCTGGATGTTGCGCGGGCCGCGCCCAGAACCTGGCCTTTCCGGTTTGCGGGACGCCTTGATAATAGCCGCAGCACAGAAAACGACGAAGGGCCGAAAAATACTGCCCGACGCTGATCATGCAGCGATAGCCGATCTTCTGGACAGGCTGGAATCAGCGCTTGAGCCCTGGCAGGTGACAACCCCTGATCCGGCTGGCGAAGAAAAAATCAGCACGCAATTATTGGCCCATCGCGATACTTGTCTGGCTTTCGCGGCAACCAAGCCGGATGAACCGCCAACTTTGTTCGCCTTTGAGGCCGGTGAAGCTTTGGAGCGATTATTTACGCAATTGATCACCCTGGCGCCGGATAGTTGGCGCACCAACCATCATGAATATGCCGGGCTGTTCAAATCTCTTGCCGGACAGGTAAAGGTCCGCAGCCGCATTCCTGCTCATCCACGCATCCACATCTGGGGGCTTCTCGAAGCCCGCCTGTTGCAGGTCGATAGCGTTATTCTTGGCGGCATGAATGAAGGCACATGGCCCGGAGAAGTGACCAGCGATCCGTGGCTGTCGCGGGCGATGCGGGACGACATTGGTCTGTCGTCGCCTGAGCGGCGGATATCATTGATGGCCCATGATTTTGTTCAGGCGGCCTCATCCCCCAAGGTATATTTAACACGTTCTGAACGCAGCGGGTCCAGCCCCCAAGTGCCCTCACGGTGGTYGGTGCGGCTAAACACCTTGCTGGGCGACAGGGCCTTGACAAGCCAAGGCCAATGGTTGGATTGGGCCAAACAATTAACCCAGCCTGACGGCCCGCCGCGCCCGTGCAAAGCTCCAAAACCAACGCCCCCCGTCAGCGCGCGACCCAAAAGATTATCCGTCACCGCCATCGAAAAATGGATGCGTGATCCTTATGCCATTTATGCCGGGCGCATTTTAAATTTACAGCCCCTTGATGACATCGACGCGGATGCAAGTGCCGCCGACAAAGGCAACGTCATTCACTTGGTCTTGGAACGTTTCGTCACAGAAAACATGGACAGTCTGCCCGATGATCCCGTAACAGATTTGTTGCGCATCGGTGAAGAAGTGTTCCGCGAAAAAATTGCAAGCCCCGGCGTGAGGGCTTTTTGGTGGCCGCGCTTTAAACGCATTGCCGCATGGTTCGTGGATTTTGAAATCAAACGCCGAACCAACGGCCTTAAGCCCGCCTTGATCGAAGAACGCGGTCAAATTGACCTCAACGATTTCACCCTGTCGGCGCAAGTTGACCGTATGGATTTGGACTCGGGCGGGGGGTTGGTGATTTTGGATTATAAAACCGGGCAAGCTCCGTCCACCAGACTCGTGAACAGCGGCCTTACGCCGCAATTGCCTTTGGAAGGTGTGATTGCCTTGCGCGGTGGATTTAAAAATTTAAAACACGCAACGTCCTTGTCGGGCATGATGTATGTGCGTTTGACCGGGGGCCGGGTCGCGGGTGAAGAAAAACCCATTGGCCTTGAGGGCGACGAAGCCATGCAAAAAGCCGAAGAAGGTCTGCGCAAATTAATTGGTAAATTTCAGCTTCAAGACACACCGTATTTATCGCGTCCCAGACCGATGTTTGAAAGTCGCTTTGGCGATTATGATCATTTGGCGCGGGTCAAAGAATGGACGGGCGAAGGGGATACCGCATGAAAACCTTGAACCGGACCCCGGCCCAAAGTCGCGCGGCCAGACCCGAACATAATGTGTGGGTGTCTGCTAATGCGGGAACGGGCAAAACCCGGGTGTTGGTGGACCGCATCGCGCGCTTGCTTTTGGACGGTGCCCGGCCTGAAAAAATTCTCTGCCTGACGTTTACCAAAACCGGGGCGGCCGAAATGTCGGATCGCATCAGCCGTTTGTTGGGCGCTTGGGCCATCATGGACGACGCGGACTTAACCACGGATTTAACCGCCCTCATCGGGGGCACCCCCAGCGCAGAAAACACCGACACGGCGCGCAAGCTTTTTGCCCGCGTGTTGGATGTTCCGGGGGGCTTAAAAATCCGCACCATCCATTCTTTTTGCGAAAGCCTTATTGGGCGTTTTCCGGTTGAAGCCGGTATCGCCCCCCATTTTTCTGTCATCGACGAACGCACTACGGCGGAACTTTTAAACGATGCCCGCGAACACATTTTGGCCCAAAGCATTTCCGATCCAGACGGTGACCTAGCCGGGGCTCTTACCCACTTGGCGGAACTGGTCAACGGAGATGACTTTACGACCTTGATGCAAGGCTTGACCGGAAAACGCGCGCGCTTAAATGAAGTGGTTGCCCATTACAAAAGCCAGGGCGGCCTGTCCAAGGCCATCACAAAGTTGGTGGGGCTAAACGTCGAAGACTCAGATACCGACACCATTTTAAAAACCGCACTCAAACCCGGGGCCATTGACGAACTTAGCCTCACCCGCGCCGCCAATGCGTTGCTGCACGGATCCCCAACCAGCCAAAAAAATGCTGGCAAAATAAAAGAATTTCTAAACTTAAAAACAGACGCTCGCATTTGTGCTTTCGACAAACTTTACAAAACTTTATTCGTCACCCAAAAAAATGAGCCGGCGTCTTTGACCCGCACCATGACGTCTAAGGGAGCGCGTGATTTCGAACCTGCGCTGGAAGAAATCATGCTCACGGAACAAGACCGTGTGTTGGACATTTTAGAAAAAATTCGGGCCCGCAAAACGGCGGATGCAACGGTGTCCCTCTTAACGGTCGGTCAAGCCATGATCGAAACTTATGAACATTTAAAAGGCGTGCGTGCTTATCTGGACTATGACGATTTGATCGACACCGCCCGGGAACTGTTGTCCACACAGGGCGGGGTGAGTTGGGTTCATTTTAAACTTGATGGCGGCATCGATCATATTTTGGTGGATGAAAGCCAAGACACCAGTCCCGCACAATGGGACGTGGTGCAAAGCCTTGCCACCGATTTTCATTCCGGTCTTGGCCGTCACGAAGAAACAAACGAAAAACCCCGCACGGTGTTTGCCGTGGGCGACGAAAAACAATCCATCTATTCTTTTCAAGGTGCTGATCCTTTAGAATTTGGACGCATGCGCGAACACTTCTCAGTGCGGGCAACGGAGGGCGGACAAAGTTTTCACAAAATTCAATTGATCGAATCGTTTCGCACCGTCGAAGCCGTGTTGCGTGTTGTTGACCGTGTATTCGCCCAACCGGGAGCCTCCGAAGGATTAACCTTTGATGGCAACTTTGTAACCCACAAAACCTATCGTGAAAAACAGGCGGGCCTGGTTGAATTGTGGCCGACATTCAAACCCGAACCCCAAGAAGACGTCGATCCTTGGGATGCGCCGTTGGATTATAAAAACCACCAAAGTGCCGAGCTGCGTCTGGCCAATAAAATAGCCGACACCGTTCAGGGCTGGATCAAAGACAAAGAAATTCTCACCGCCGAAAACCGCCCCGTCAGGCCCGGAGACATTTTAATTTTGGTGCGCCGCCGCGCCAAATTTGCCGAAGCCATGGTCAACAGTTTGAAAAAACAAGGCATCGCCGTTGCCGGTGCCGACCGTATGATGCTGACCGATCAAATCGCCGTGATGGATTTATTGGCGGTGGGTCGCTTTGCCGTATTGCCCGAAGATTCGTTGTCCATGGCAGAAGTTTTAAAATCTCCACTGATCGGCTGGACCGACGAGGACCTGTTTGATTTGGCGCACAACCGTAAATCAAATTTATGGGCAGAGCTTTCCGTTCGTCGTTCAGAAAATGAAAAGTTCTCTGCTGCGCACAAAATCCTCAGCCGCTTTTTAAGCCATGCGG
>JAESRU010000086.1 GCA_016764455.1 Hyphomicrobiales bacterium
CCCGCATGAATGCCAAACTCTCGTTGATCCGGTCGGCCAGTTCCTGATAGCGATGACCAGCGGGGCTATCTTTCAGAAAACCAAGTGTCCATTCATTGACATGAGCGAGGTTGGCATAGCCGCCTTGCGCAAAGGCCCGGATCAAGTTCAGTGTCGCGGCCGATTGGCGATACGCCATCAACATGCGCTGGGGATCAGGCAAGCGGGCAGCGTCTTCAAACTCAATCGCGTTGACAATATCGCCGCGGTAACTAGGCAAAGATTTGCCGTCCAGCTCTTCGAAATCAGACGAACGTGGCTTGGCAAACTGGCCCGCAATGCGTCCGACTTTGACAACCGGAGAAGAGGCCGCATAGGTCAGCACAACTGCCATTTGCAGGAAAACCCGGAAGAAATCACGGATATTGTCGGCGGAATGTTCGGCAAAACTTTCAGCACAATCGCCGCCCTGCAACAAAAATGCATCGCCTGCTGCAACCTGCGCCAATTGCCGCTTCAGCTTGCGCGCTTCACCAGCAAAAACAAGCGGAGGGAAACCGCTCAAGCGATCCTCAACCTCTTSCARRGCATTTGTGTCYGGGTAWGCCGGCAATTGWACTGCCGGAAGCGAACGCCAACTATTGGCTGACCACTTTTTTGTCATTTAAGTTACTCCAACGCATTTCCGGTAAAAACACCGGTCCAGATCCAGCATTTGGACTGGATCAGGGTTTTTTGCACGTGCAGGAAAAAGATACAATGATAGTATGGCAAAGGGATATCTGCATTTCAGGCCAAGGTAAATCTGTATGAGTTGGATCAAGAGCAACGCCGGGCCAAAACGGTTCCTCGTTTGGCTCTGCGTCCTGGCCGGGTTTCTGCTGCTGGATTCTCTTGTCAGCCCCTATTTGGGTTTTTCGAGACATCCAACAGATGAGMGCGGTTTCGGCCGTATAATATTTCTGCTCGTTGCCGGGTCGTTGGCGATCCGAGCTATGTCCGCCGACCATCAACCGTTATCCTACTTTGGCTTGGAAACCCGGCAAAAATGGAAACGCAGCTTTCTCATCGCAGTGGCTCTTGGCGCGGCTGTTCCGGTAACCATATATTCAGTCGCGCTTTATTTCGATGCCTACATTCTCTCCACATCTGGATCATATTAYCGTTATCTCAGTGCCGGATTTACTGCAATGGCCGCCAGCCTGATCGCTGCCTACTTGCAGGAAATCATCTATCGCGGCTATGCAGGTACGGTCTTGCGGGACTGGCTCGGGGCTTTCGGGATACTTATCGGGGCGCTTTTCTACGCCCTTACTTTCCACTTTGAGCTTGAACTCTGGTTGGCCACGGTCACCGCCGTCAAAACCGCATTCGCCATGTTTTTGGCAGGCCTGCTCCTGCATCTGGCACGTATCTACCATGGCAACCTTGTGGTTCCCATCGGCCTAACCACCGGCTGGTTGATGATTGGCATTTATCTGAAAAAGACCGCGCTTTTGCTCCCAAGGGGGCCAAACAAGGATTTCCTGGCAATCATCGCACCTGGTGGCGACATACGGAATTCGGTCATTTTTTGGATGGTGCTGGCGATCGCCGTTTTTGCATATCTTGCCCTCCTCAAATTCCAGGCTGCAATGCCAGCCGTATCTGTCTCGCCAGTCCACCGGGAAACCAGGCCTTCGGGCAAGGTTTCCTCTCTGTTCAAAAACCTGGTCCAGTTTAACCCGGTCTCAAATCTTTGCGCGCTGGCTTCAATCGATGTCTGGATCAAGGTGTTATGGCAAGCGCGATTCAAGGTGCACCCGGCCTATTTGCCCCGGTTGATATTGATCCTAATGATATCCATGTTTGGCACCATTGTGAACTTGCCGGAACGTTTTCTGCTTCCACGTTTCCTCAGAAACAAAAAAATCCATGACCCTGTCGTTATCCTCGGCGTACATCGGTCTGGCACAACTTTTCTCCATGACATTCTGGCACTTGACCCGCAGTTTGTTGCACCCCGGGGTTATCAGGTTTTCAACCCGTTTGGCTTCTTTGTTTTCGGGCGCATTTCCCACCTTTTGGTGGGGGCGTTGATGCCATGGCGTAGGCCGATGGATTCTATGGAATTGTCGTTTGAAACGCCCAATGAAGACGAATTTGGCATAGCCTTGAGCGTTCCCTATTCGCCGCTATGGGGGTGGACACTGCCACTTCAGTCGCAGCATTTTGATCGCTACATCTATCCCGATCAGATGACCAAGAGCGAACGCGCTGAATGGAAGCACGCGCTATCGATATTCTTGAAAAAAGTGATGCTTTTCAAGACTGGTAGGCCACTCCTCAAGAGCCCGTATCACACAGCAAAAATTGAACTTTTGACCGAACTGTATCCAGACGCAAGATTTATCCACCTTCATCGCCACCCACTCGATGTTTATCGCTCCAGCATTATTCTCCAGGAAGGATTGCTGCCTCTGTTTCAACTGCAATTTCCAAAGCCAGGGCAGAAATTTACAGATCGCCTGCTGGAACAAAATTATCTCCATATGGAAGATGCTTATGAACAACAGTCCAAGGCCCTGTCACCAGACCAGATTACGGAAACCAGATATTCGGATTTTGCGACAGAAACGATTGTTGAAGTGAAACGTATATACAGCGAAATTGGATTGGAATTCACGGACGAATTTCGCAAAAATATAGAAAATTATCTGGCCAACCGCCCCCCGTATCGGCGCAACAAGCACGAGACTTTGAACGAAGAAACCAAGCAGGAAATCCAAAAAAAACTACGGCCCTTGTATGATCGATGGGGATATGAAATTGATTGACCCTGTGAACACATACCATTTCTTGCCTGTATATTTTTCCCATCCATTTTAGAAGTCACCCATGCCCGAAAAAGCTCATCTGGATCATTCCCATCACCCTGACGCTATTGCAGAACGCCTTGCGATCGGTCCACAGGTCAATTATCTGCGCGACTGGGTTTATGGAGGGATAGACGGTGCCATTACCACATTTGCCATTGTTGCCGGCGTCGTGGGAGCAAACCTGCCGATCCGGGTCGTACTCATTCTTGGCGCGGCCAATCTACTGGCAGACGGGTTTTCCATGGCGGCAGCCAATTATTCCGGCACCAAAAGCGAGTTGGATGATTATCGCCGGATCAGAAAAATTGAAGAGCGTCACATAGACCTTTATCCGGAAGGCGAGCGCGAGGAGATCCGCCAAATATATATTAGCAAGGGATTTGAAGGAGATGATTTGGACAAGATGGTCACGCTTGCCACCTCATCAAAGGAACATTGGCTTGATCTTATGTTAACCGAAGAATACGGCTTGTCGAATGTCCAGCGATCACCCATCAGGTCCGCCATGGCGACATTTCTGGCTTTTGTTTTGGCTGGTTTCGTTCCCCTGATCCCCTTCATTGCCGGGCTGGAACATGCAGCGATATTGGCGACGGTCATGACGGGCGCGGTTTTTCTTTTGATCGGGTCGATCAAGAGCCTCTGGTCAACTCAGCATTGGCTATGGTCCGCGCTGGAGACCCTTGGCATTGGCCTTGGTGCCGCGCTGATGGCCTATCTGATCGGTGATTTTCTCGGGCGGTTCATTTAACCCGTCGCGGGATTATCCCAATTCCCCATTGTTTACAAGAGACTATTTATGCAAAGCTCAGACCATGAGATTGCCTGAACCAAGTTTTACCATCGGGATTGAGGAAGAATATCTCCTTGTTGACAAGGAGAGCCGCGACCTCGCCGCTGATCCGCCAAAAGAATTGATGCAGGATTGCGCCGCTGCGCTTGGCGATCATGTGACGCCAGAATTTCTGCGCTGCCAGATCGAAATCGGCACGCCGGTTTGTTCGACCTTGCAGGAAGCGCGCCAGCAGCTTGTTCATTTGCGCAAAACGATTGCGGAAATTTCCGGAAAATACGGTCTAGCCCCGCTTGCCGTCTCAACCCACCCTTTTGCTGTCTGGTCAGATCAGCATCCGACCGAAAAAGACCGCTACACGATGCTGGCCAAAGACCTCCAGGTGGTGGTTCGGCGCATGGTTATTTGCGGAATGCATGTGCATGTGGCGATTGAAAACGAGTCTCTACGCAACGATCTTTTTGGCCAACTGACCTATTTCCTGCCGCATTTGCTGGCTCTCTCCACCTCCTCACCCTTCTGGCAGGGGCGTGTTTCTGGATTGAAATCATACCGGTTGGCGATTTTTGACGAATTGCCGCGCACTGGCCTGCCGGAACAGTTTGACAGCTATGGAGAATTCCAGCGCACTGTCTCCACCCTTATCAGCGCCGGCGTTATCGAAGATGCCAGCAAAATCTGGTGGGATCTGCGGCCAAGCTCCAAATTTCCCACCCTCGAGATGCGGGTCACAGACGTTTGCACCCTAATCGACGATACAATCTCGGTCGCCGCGTTATACCGCTGCCTGGCCCGCATGCTGTGGCGGCTGCGGGGCCAGAACCAGCGGTGGCGCACCTATTCCCGGTTTCTGGTTATGGAAAATCGCTGGCGCGCCCAGCGCTACGGCGTAAAAGAAGGATTGGTCGATTTCGGCATGGGCGAGATTGTGCCATTCGCCGACCTGACCGACGAATTGATCGCTCTTGTCGCAGAAGACGCTGAATTTTTCGGCTGTGTTGAAGAGGTCAACCATGCCCGCACAATCGTCAAGCGCGGCACCAGCGCCGACCGGCAATTGGCGACATTCAATGAGGCAATCGCTGCCAACGCAACGCAATCGGAAGCTTTATGCCTGGTTGTGGATCAACTGATTGCAGAAACTCTTCAGGGTGTTTGAATGAAAACCTGATAATTTATGGTTTTTGCTTGCCTGATTGATCGTTTACCATGCACAATCTAACCTTTACGTAAAGGTTAGATTTATGAGCAAAGACGCCGCCACAATTTCTGATATTTCGTTTCAGGCCACCGACGGTTTTCCATTGAACGGAAAGCTGTATCTGCCGGATGGCCCGCCAACAGATATCATCATGATTGGTGGCGCCGTTGCTGTCCCGCAAAAGGTGTATCGTCATATCGCAACCTATCTGGCATCCCGAGGGGCGGCCGTATTTACTTATGATTATCGCGGGATCGGGGCATCGCCGGCTGAAGACCTGAAGACTTTCAAAGCGCCCATGCAATATTGGGCGAACCGGGATTTCGCCGCCGCGATCGACTGGATGAGCGGGCGCTTTCCAGATACCAAGATGAAGTTGCTCTGTCACAGTTTTGGCGGCCAGGCCTTTGGCCTCAGCGACCGCAGCAACCATTTTTCCAAAGCCGTCATGGTTGCAGCACTTGCAGGATATTGGGGGAATTTCGATTGGCCCGAAAGCTGGCGGATTTATATCGCCATGCAGATCCTGTCACCTCTCATCGCGCGGATTTACAGCTATTTGCCCGGCAAATATTCCGGCTTTGGCGAAGACATGGCCTGGAGCACTTTCAGTTCATGGGCTGAATGGTGCAAAAAACCGGATTATTTCTTCGACGCTGAATCGGTTCCAGAAACCAGGCATTTTGCGGATTATACAGGCGACATTCTCTCGATCCGCCTGACCGACGATAAATGGGGCACCTCCAGGGCCGTTGATCGTTTGGTAGACCGGTTTTCAACCGCCACCATTACCAAGCAGATTGTCTCGCCGGACTCGATTGGCGTAAAAAAGATAGGCCATTTTGGTTTTTTCAGACCTGACCACAAAGACAAGCTCTGGGCCGAAACCGCTGACTGGCTGCTATCGGACTGAAATAGCGGCCAAACCAACTTGTCCACCGGATTTCCACAGATGAGCTAAAATTTTGCAGTTAAAGCCTTTGGCTGCTGGACAGAAATCAAGCTTTGCTCCTAGACTGAAAGGGTCAAATCGACACGGACCCCAGGGAAAGCGGCGAGGAGACCCGGATAAGGAACTGCAAAGTTTCAAAACCGGCAATAGTCTTTGACCATCATACAGTGAGCGCGCCTTCGGGTTGTCGATTACAGGCTGATAGACAAATGGCTAAAGGGAGGCGGCGATTGCGATATCGTCGTCTTTCTTTTTGGCTGAACGCCCAAGTTTTGGAAAATCCATGATCGATATTGCACGCGTTCGCGCCGACACCCCTGCAACGGCTAACATTGTTCATTTTAACAATGCTGGCGCGGCGCTTTCGCCTCTGCCCGTATTGGATGCGGTGAAAGATCATCTGGACCTTGAAG
>JAESRU010000087.1 GCA_016764455.1 Hyphomicrobiales bacterium
CGCAGAGTCTCGTTGCAAGGCAACCATTGCATAGAGACTTAAAGAAAGTAATTCTAGTCCCATATATAAGCTAATAAAATGATTTGCAGAAATCATTACCATCATGCCCAACGTCGCGAACAGCGTTAGCACTAAAAACTCACCCGTAAATAGGTCTCTAACGGTCAGATATGCACGCGAATAGACCAACATCATTAATACTGATAAACACGTCAATAACTTCAATACATCCGCCATCAGATCATCGACGAACATATTATTAAATGCGTAGAACACGCCAGGTACATAAGTAAAGACAGTAATCAACATACAGCCAAGCAAAGTCGCCAATACCAAAAGATACGTGACGGTCTTGCCATTCTGCTTAATCATGACATCAGCAATTAAAATCACACAAGTCATCACCAGCAAGAATATCTCCGTACTAGCCGTTACTACATCAGTCATCCAATCCATAATTACCTCAAAAACGGCTGCTTAGAACGGCAGCTTAGTCTGCGCGATGTGTACCAGCAAATCATCAACCGGGGCGCTGGCATAGCCAAGATCTTGCGCCAGAGCTTGGGACGATTGCACCGGAAACCGCGACCCAAACAAAGATGTATATAAAGCCACATCACCGCTCGTGATTGTACGCGGCGTCGCGTGATGGATTTCCTGACCGACGGTGAAATCCTCGAAGAAATTTCCCTGGCTGTTTTTAGTCATTTTATGTCTCTCAATATTTCAAGATTGCAGGGCGGTAATGGCATCCGAAATGGCAACCGTCCGCTTTGCCATATCGGCATGCAGCAATTCCACCATCCGCCCTTCTACCGTGATGACACCCTTGCCAGCATTTTTAGGGTCTTCAAAAGCGGCGATGATTTTGCGTGCCCAGTCGATTTGCTCTTGGGCCGGCGAAAAAATCTCGTTGGCAATGTCGATCTGACCCGGATGGATCAAGGTTTTACCGTCCATGCCAAACCGCGCGCCCTGCTCAGCCTCCAAACGAAACCCAGCTTCATCGCGAAAATCGTTATAGACCCCGTCGATAATATCGATCCCGTAGGCTTTCGCAGCAGCAACGGAAATTGACAGCCAGGCCAGCATGCCTTCGCGGTTGCCTCCAAGGCTGGCCCCGGTGTCCTTGGCAAGATCATTGGTCCCCATGACAAAACAGGAAAGTCGCGCACCAAGACGCGCCGCCTCTGCGGCTATATCCTTGGCATTAAGCATCGCAAGTGGGGTTTCCATCATCACCCATAGCTTGATCGAGGACGGCGCATCGGCCTTTGCCATAATCTCTTCAACCATCTGGATATCAGATGCATTGCTGACTTTGGGCACAAGGATTGCGTTAGGTGCGGCTTCAATCGCGGCCGCCAGATCATCCTGGCCCCAGGGTGAATCCAGATCATTGATCCGCACCACAAGCTCACGATTGCCATAACCGCCGCCTGAAACCGCTGCCAAAACCTGCGCCCGGGCAATATCTTTCTGGTCCGGCGAAACCGCGTCCTCGAGATCAAAAATCAGCGCATCAGCCGCCAATCCCTTGGCTTTTTCCAGTACCCGCTCGTTGGAACCAGGCATATATAGAACGGAGCGACGGGGCCTAAAATTGCTAGCCATAAATTTCACTCTTTCACTTTGTACAATTCGGCGGCAGACTAAACTCGGACATTCGGCGAGACCACCCATCCCGGTGGATTTGTCGCGTCTTTTGAGAGGGAATACAAGTGAGCGAAAAGTCCTATGATATTTTGATCGGCGGCGGTGGCCTGCTCGGATCAGCAACTGCGTTTTTTCTCCGCGAAGAAGGCTTCAAGGGCTCCATCGCGGTGATCGAGCGCGACCCCACTTATACCCGCGCGTCTTCCACCCTGTCGGTATCGGCGATCCGCCAACAATTCTCGACGCCGGAAAATATTGAATTGTCCCAGTTCGGCCTGGAATTTTTTTTAGGCCTGCCAAAACGCTTCGGTCCGGAAGCTGATATCGGGTTTCAAAAAAGCGGCTACCTGATCATGGCAAGCGAAGAGGGCCGGGCGCAACTGGAAGTCAATCACGCGACCCAGACCCAGATGGGCGCCAAAATTGCCCTCCTCGAACCGGCCGAAATCAAACAGAGATTTCCAGCCATCAATACAGATGGCATTGCAGCCGCCTGTTACGGCCTTGAAGGCGAAGGCTGGCTCGACGGCGCGCTCYTGCTCGGCACCCTGAAACGCTCGGCCCAGGCCGCGAACGTGGATTATATCCATGGCGAAATCTTGGATATTTCTCGCCAAGAAAATACTATTGAAAGCGTCACGTTGGCCGATGGCGAAGTAATTTCCTGCGGCATGCTTATCGATGCCGCCGGGCCCCATGCTGGCAAACTCGCCGCCATGGCCAATATTCATCTTGAAGTTGAACCAAGAAAGCGCACCGTCTTTGTCATCGATTGCCGGACCGAAGTAGACATCCCCCTGATCGCCGATCCGTCCAGGGTCTGGATGCGCCCCGAAGGTCGTATGTTCTTAAGCGGCTATTCGCCGCCTGAAGAGGATGATCCCAGCGTAGAAGATCTCGACGTTGTTCATTCTGAATTTGAAGAATTTGTCTGGCCGGCTTTGGCCCACCGGATCCCGGCTTTTGAAGCCATCAAGGCGGTGCATGCCTGGGCCGGGCATTACGATTATCATTGCCTCGACCAGAACGCTGTTATCGGGCCTCACAATGAAGTCGCCAATTTCTGGTTCGCCACCGGATTTTCCGGCCACGGCYNTNGCAWCNRYYCSGYCGNNGGGCMGSKSRYGGCNYSRCCKAGYGKRTKGYMCRYRSCMKYTRSWRGACCMTCGATCTTGCCAAATTCACCTATGACCGGATCCCGGAAAACCGCCCGTTATTTGAACACAACATTATCTGAGCAGGCGAATTTCGTGGCCATACTTTGCATTTCAAGTCAGGTCGCCCGGGGCTATGTGGGCAATACCGCCACGCTGGCTGCACTGCACCTGCTTGGCGTCGAAGCCTGGGCAATCCCAACCATCCTATTGTCCAGCCACAAGGCCCATCCTTATTGGGTCAGCCGGGAAACCACCCCGGCGGATATGGCTGCACAATTCGATGCATTTGAGAAAAACGGCTGGCTCAGCGAAATCGACGGTGTCACGACGGGTTACCTCACATCACCGGGACAAGTTGAGGTTTGCGTTGATATTGTATCCCGTATCAGGACCGCCAACGAGAATGCATTTTACTGGTGCGATCCGGTAATGGGGGATGATCCCGGCGGGCTTTATATAGATCAAGCCATCGCCACCGCAATGGCCACGCACCTGGTCCCTGTTGCAGATATTCTAAGTCCCAACGCGTTCGAGTTGGGCTGGCTGGCAAAGCAGAACATTTCCGGTCTGGGCGATGCTTTGCGGGCAGCGAAAACACTTGATTGTCGCGCCGTGATTGCTACCTCGGTGCCTGGTAAAAACAAAAGCACCATTTCCAATCTGCTGATGCAGGATGATATCAAGCACCAAATCAGCCATGAATTGTTTACAGCAATTCCGCACGGAACCGGCGACCTGTTCACTGCGGTGGCGCTGGGACATTTTACAAAAGCTGGTGGCAATAGAGCGTTGCAACCCGATCTGCTAAAAGTAGCTTTTGAACGTGCGTCCTCCAGCCTGTTTTCGCTGGCCCGAAAAAAGGACGGCGCAGAAGATGACAATCTCTCTTTATCTGATATCCAGGACGCTGTTCTGACCCCGGGCATTTCATTCACCGCAGGTACAAATCAATCATGAGCATCAACCGCGAAGACATCAAAGCTGCCGCCAACCGTATCAAAGGCAAGGTCCGCAAGACTCCTGTCATCGATTTGGATGCTGATAGTTTCGGCATCAATCATCCCCTGAATTTGAAGCTCGAACTGCTCCAGCATTCCGGCTCGTTCAAAGCCCGCGGTGCCATGAACAGCCTTTTATCAGGCGACGTACCCACCATCGGCGTGGCGGCGGCATCAGGCGGAAATCACGGCGCGGCGATCGCCTTTGCCGCCAAACAATGCGGCGTCCCCGCGAATATTTTCGTCCCCGAAGTAACCGGCAAAACCAAAACCGATCTGATCCAATCTTATGGTGCCACAATCCATATTGGCGGCGCGTTTTACGCCGACGCCTTGAAGGCATTCGAAGCGTTCCAACAAGAATCCGGTGCTTTGTCGGTCCATGCTTATGACCAACCCTCAACCTTGGCGGGCCAGGGTACGGTTGCACGCGAATGGCAACGCCAGGTTGAAAATCTCGATACGGTTTTTGTCGCGGTCGGCGGTGGCGGCCTGATCGGCGGCATGGCTGCATGGTATCGTGGAGATTGCCGGGTCATCGCAGTTGAACCCGAAACCTGTTGCGCCCTGAATGCAGCTTTGGCGGCAGGGCACCCGGTCGATGTCGATGTGTCTGGTGTCGCCGCAGATTCGCTCGGCGCCAGAAGCGTCGGTGAATTGATGTTCCCGCTTGCTCAGGATTTTGTCGCCAAATCCATCACTGTCCCGGACGCTGAAATCCGCAAAGCCCAATCCATGATCTGGAACCGGTTGCGGCTAATCGCCGAACCAGGCGGYGCGGCCGCACTCGCCGCCTTAACGTCCGGCATCTACAAGCCTGAAAAAGACGAGCGGGTCGGCGTGCTATTGTGCGGCTCAAACACCGACCCGGCTTTAATTGAACGAGCCTAAGACCCTCAGGCTGCTTTTGGTTTCAGCAACCCGCGCTCAATCATTGTCTCTGCAATCTGCACCGTATTCAACGCCGCGCCCTTGCGTAGATTGTCGGATACGACCCATATATTGAGGCCATTCTCGATCGTAATGTCTTCCCGGATACGGGAAATGAAAGTGGCGAAATCACCGACGCATTCGATCGGCGTCACATAGCCACCATCAATATGCTTGTCGATCACCATGCAGCCCGGTGCTTCGCGCAACACGTCGCGGGCTTCTTCAACCGTGACCGGCCTCTCGAACTCGATATTGATTGATTCTGAATGACCGACAAATACCGGCACCCGGACGCAGGTCGCGGTCAGCTTGATTTTCGGGTCGAGAATTTTCTTGGTCTCGGCCACCATCTTCCATTCTTCACGGGTATAGCCATCTTCCATAAAGGTATCGATATGGGGGATCACGTTAAACGCGATCTGGCGCGGGAACACTTTCGGCGTTGGCATATCGGTAACGAAAATACCCTTGGTCTGGTTCCACAATTCATCAATCGCTTCCTTGCCGGCACCCGACACTGATTGATAGGTGGAGACCACCACGCGCTTGATCCCAAAGGTGTCATGGAGCGGCTTTAGCGCCACCACAAGCTGGATGGTTGAGCAATTCGGATTGGCAATAATGTTGCGCTGGGCAAACCCATCGACCGCAGCCGCATTCACTTCCGGCACCACCAGCGGGACGTTTGCTTCGTAGCGAAAGGCCGACGAATTATCGATTACGACACAATTTTTGGCGGCAATTTTGGGTGACCATTCCTTGGAGACGTCGCCACCCGCCGACATCAGGCATAAATCAACATCTGTGAAATCGAAGTTCGCCAGATCCTTGCATTTCAAAATCCGGTCGCCGTACGAGACGTCGCGGCCAACCGAACGGCTGGAGGCAAGCGGGATAACTTCAGACGCCGGGAATTGGCGCTCTTCCAGAATGGTGAGCATTTCCTGTCCCACATTTCCGGTCGCACCGGCAATGGCGATCCTGTAGCTCATGATTATTCTCCTGAATTCATTTTTCTCCCCGTTTAAACTGATTTCCACCTCCTTCCCCCGCCGGGAAGAAGATGCGGGGAATGCAGGGCTTACGCGCCGGTTGTGACCGTGCGTTTCGATGTCATGGTTTTAGGCGTTGTATAAGTCATTGACCTGACAGGCTCCTGCTGAATGTGCTTGTTGGAAGCACAATCGTGAGGAACACTATGCCCGCGCATTTGTCAATAAAATGTGGAATATCGAGACCTCAATCAGAAACACTTACTTTCACACCGCCAAGGCCTTCAACATCAAATTCGTAGACATCGCCGGGGTTCGGAAACCGCGATTGCAACAGGCTTCCGGTTAGAACCAGATCACC
>JAESRU010000003.1 GCA_016764455.1 Hyphomicrobiales bacterium
CTTCTCAATCCGCCGGTCCCGGTTGGCAGCGACCCGGGCGGCGTTGCGATTGCCCACATAGATACCGGTGTCAATTATTTGCTGCCCCACGTTTCTTCCCGATTGGCGCGCGACAATAGCGGTACGATCCTTGGCTGGGATATGTTCGATGATGATGATCGCCCGTTTGACGGCGACCCGGGTGCGTCCCTGCTGATGCCACGCCGTCACGGCACCAGCGTTGCAACCATTATTCTTGCAGAAGCCCCCGATGCGCGATTGGTCCCCTATCGCCATCCTGGACGTGATTTCGGTGCATTTCGTGATCTGATCGAGGACATTGCTGAAGGTCCGGCCCGGATTATTGCGATGCCACTTGGGGGATATCACGAAGTAGACTGGCGCGCATTCGCTGGCGCACTTGCCGCCCATCCGGAATTGCTTGTTGTGGTTTCTGCGGGGAATGACGGGCGTGATATCGATGCTGAACCGGTTTTTCCAGCGTCGTTTGATATTGAAAATCTRCTTGTGGTGACGTCGGTTGACGATTTTGGAATGTTGCCGATCGACTCCAATTGGGGCTTGGTCTCGGTGGACATCGCGGTGCCCGCCGAACAGATAGCTACAATGGATCATCGCGGCGCTTCGGTCAGAGCTTCGGGCGCGAGCTACGCTGTCCCGCGTATTGCTGCCCTTGCGGCACGATTTGCAGCCGCCAACCCAACCTGGTCAACCAGTGATATCAAATCTGCWATTATTGCGCTTGCCCGCCCGTTGCCGCGCCAAAGCACCGACAAAATCCGGTTTGGATGGTTGCCAAACCCGGCTTTGGTCGGGCCGAACCCACCGCTTAGATAGCTGATCTTCAAATATATCCGTTGGGAGCCAGTTCATTGTGTCTAGCGTGGCGGTGGCGCCGGAATATCGGCATCCAGGAACCGTTGCGCTGCTTCCGCCATTTGCGGATTGTGCACCCTGACCAGTTCCACGCCCAAAATCGCAAGTTCTGGATCGCCGCCCCATTTTCCAGCCTGGATGGCAAATCGCTGCAACTGGGGGTCTTCCGGGATCAGCGGCAACAATGACCTGATAATCGGAACTTCTTCCTGATATCGGGACAATAGATGCAGGGTGACGAGATARGAYAATTTTGTTTTGACGGCATCCGGGTCCATCTCCAGTGCCACTTTAAATAGTTCAACGGACAATTCATAAGCCCCGTGACGTCCGGCCTCGATGGCCGCAAAATCGATCATTTGGCGGTTTCCTGTCGCAATGCAGGCCTGTTCCAGATCCGTCAGAATTTCCAAAGGCAAGGCACCTCGCAAAGCTTTTACCTCATCAACCATCTGGTCGCACCCGCGGTATGCACGCCCGATATTGTGGCTTTGGTCACCATATTCGGGCCCGCTCATTGATTGCAGACGAGCAAGTTCTGCCACCGGAATGGCTTCATTCATCCCCTGTCCACCAGACGCTACAATCGCCACCAACTCACCTTCATGGTCAACCAGCGCACCACCGCTATTTCCCGGCTGGGAAAATGCCTGATGATGCAAGCGCACCCCCGGACCAGGCCCGTGCGCCAGCCGCTCGCCGGGCGGGTAAACCCTTACCTGGTCGGTGGCCAGTTCAGCACCTATTGTCTGGTATGGACCCTGATCATTGTCAGCATCAATTTCAGCAACAGGGCCATCGCCCAGATCGGCTTCGACAAGAACAAGGTCACCAGGAWAGGATGTTGGAAYCACGTTGCCGGTAATAKTGCGGCCATCGSCAAGSSTGATTTCGATTGTCTCCAGATCAACCACCAGGTGGCGGTTGGTCACCAATGTAGACGGGCCGATGCGAACCGCGCTGCCAAAAGGGAAATAGTCTGTGGATATTACAAAAACCGACGCGCGCATGTTGCAAACGCTATCCGCATAAGAACAATCAGCCTGCGCAAATAGCGGTCCAGTGTTGGTGGCGGTCAAACTCGAGACCAGCAGCGCCAGAGCCAGCCTACAATTCAGGTTCATGATGGTATCAAAGATGACCAAGCGTGAAGCGTCAAGCAGCGTTCATCAAGATTTCGTCGCCGGTCACCAACCAGGGTTGATATTTTTCCATCACCCCGGTGAAAAGCGGCGATGTCACCCGCGCTCCGAGCCAGGCTTGCAGGTTCGGCAAATCAAGCGCCCCGAACCATTTTGAGTCCACCCCTGCAAACTGGCGCACGAAAGGAAAGATCGCGACGTCAGCAAGCGAAAGTGACGTCCCAAACAGGAAATTTGTCGCCGCCAATTGCTGCTCCAAGTCTCCCAGAAACACCAACGCCTGATCACGGGCGGCCACCGGGTCTGCRTCATTGTGACGGGTGGAATATTTAAAAATATCGAGATGTGGTTTGAAATCCTGCTCGCACTGCTCGATCAAATCAAGCATGTCCTGACGGGACCCGGTTTCAGGATTGAGCAGATTTTGCGGGTCGGCCTGCACAAGCGCCCACAACATGATGTCGAGGCTTTCTTCAATCACAATTCCACCGCCCGCATCCAGAACCGGCACGGTTGCTTTGGAAGATGCCGCCAGAAATTCATCTGGTTTATCGCGCAACAATATTTCGCGCAGACGGATCTTTATGCCGCTTGAAGAAATCCCCATCCGCGCCCGCATCGCATAGGGGCATCGGCGAAACGACCATAGCAGCGGCAAATTTGYCATGACGCCACGCGCGGCCCCTTTTCATGGCCCGCACCCATTTGGGTTTCACCGATATGAGTCTCACCGCGTTCCCGGGCCAGTTTCATTTGAAGTTGGCGGGAAGCGTATCGCTTCTTCTGGCTGTTTGATTTTTCATCAAAACATGCTGCGCAACTGACCCCTTCGACRTATARYTCYGATTTCAKYGCMGCCTCATCCAGCGGRCGGCGGCAGGCGAAACATTGTTTATAAGGGCCAGGCACCAAACCATGACCAACCGATACGCGCTGATCGAATACGAAACATTCACCTTCCCAAAGGCTTTCTTCTTCGGGCACTTCTTCCAGATATTTCAAAATACCACCACGTAGATGATACACCTCGTCAAAACCCCGAGCCTTCATCARCGCGGTTGATTTTTCGCACCGGATACCGCCCGTGCAAAACATTGCGACCTTGCGGTTTTGGCGCAAATCCTTGAAGCCATCCACCCATTCGGGAAGCTCGCGGAATGATCCGGTTTCCGGGTTTGTCGCGCCTTTAAAGGTTCCGATTTCAACTTCGTAATTGTTGCGGGTATCGATCAGGATTGTCTCAGGGTCGGAAATCAAAGCGTTCCAGTCGGCCGGGTCAACATAGGTTCCGACATTATTGACCGGATCGACATCATCGATACCAAGAGTGACGATCTCTTTCTTGAGGCGAACCTTCATCCGGAAAAACGGGTTTTCGTCCGCCCRGGATTCTTTGTGCTCAATATCTGCGCAACCGGGCAGCTCACGAATCGCCTGCAAAACCTGATCAATCGCATCCCTGCTACCGGCAATGGTCCCATTAATCCCTTCAGGCGCGATGAGGAGCGTGCCGCGGGCATCGGCAATATTGCACAAAGCCAAAAGCGGCCCGCACAGGGAGGCTGGATCAGGAAACCCAGTAAACTTATAAAGCGCGGCGACCACAATTGTCGCAGATGTTTCATTCATATTGCTCAATTAGCCTTGATTTATATGCAGCGTCTCGATTTGCATTCAAATTGATGACGATCCTTCATATGACAAACCTTCGTCTTCTAACTGAGCTTGAAGCAATTCTGCTAAAAAATATTCCATCTCAATAAAATCGAGATGACCATCCTCCCATGCACGATCAGCAGCTATGAGAGCTGATTCATATCCACCACGGTTTTCTCTTATGCGTTCCGGTACAATTTTTCTACCGTGGAGTAGCGCGCCAGAGCGCGCACATAACAGGTAATAGCAAGCCGCTCTGGCTGTTCTTCCGTTGCCTTCGATGAAGGGGTGTATCCAGTTCAATCGCCATAGCCCATATGCCGCCAACTCAGTTGGAGTCCAGACATACCAGTTTTCCTGTATGGTTGAAATAAACCGGTCCATCCAATTATCAACTTCATTGAAATGTGGTGGAAGATGGGAGCCCACATAAATAGGCTCTTTTCTATAGCGTCCTCCAAACTGTGTAATATTTGCAACTGCCGTAAGGTTCAACGCCCAAAGCGTGTATTTATCAAAAGCTTCTGGCCCTCTAAGCAAAGCAAGCTCAATACAATTTGTCAGTAAATCATACTGCCGCAGAAGGTTTTGTTCTTGTACCCGTGTAAATAACTCCGGATTATCTTTCTCGCGAACAATCATTCGCAATTCCTCTTTTATCTACAAATCCGAATTGTACTTGAAGCCCTTTTCACGCTCTCTTTGGTAATCGAACTCGACCCAAGAGCATTCCCAAAAGCAAAACTAACACGTTGTTCGCGTAATTGTGCGTCCGTTATTACTACGTCCTTTGCCTTTTCTAACAAATCTTGCAAATTTTTGTTCACCTTACTTGGTTTTAAAAACGGTTTGCGCTCTGCCATGATTCTTCCTCCGAGTTTCAAGATTATTGTACATACCTAAGAGTTGTTGACAAGTTAACTATTGAATAAATTCCAACCACTCAGCTTCGCTCAACACCTTCACCCCCAAGCTTTCAGCTTTTTTCAACTTGGAGCCTGCACCCGGCCCAGCGACCAGATAATCAGTTTTGCCTGAAACACTACCGGAAACCTTTGCGCCGAGGCTTTGCGCTTTGGCTTTGGCTTCGTCGCGGCTCATCAGTTCCAGCTTTCCGGTGAACACGACCGTTTTCCCGGCGACCGGGCTGTCGGTGCTTGGAGCCTCGGCGTCTATGACCGTGACTTGAGCCAGTAGCTCATTGACCACTTGCATGTTTTGCGGGGATTTAAAAAATCCGACCAGTGCGCTGGCGCAGGCTTCGCCGACACCGTCTATGGATAGCAGTTCTGCTAAAGCATCATCGTCCCCTTGCACCATTTTTTGCACAGCGGATAAAAATATATCGAAGGATAAATAGTGTCTGGCTACGAGTGTGGAATTGCCGTGGCCGACATGGCGGATACCAAAACCGTACAAGAAGCGAACAAATTCTATCTGCCGCCGCGCATTGATTGCAGCGAATAAATTGGCTGCGCTTTGCTCGCCCCACCCCTCCCAGGTTTCTAGCTTTATTTCGCCGTTGCGGGCTTCGAGCGTGAAGATATGGGCGGGTTCCAGCACCAGGCCTTTTTCGTAAAACGCCTCGATTTGTTTGATCCCCATGCCGTCTATATCATAGGCTCGCCTTGAGACGAAATGCTTCAAACTTTCAATAGCTTGCGCCGGACATTGCAAGCCATTTGTGCAGCGCCGTATCACATCTCTATTGCCTTTTTCGTCCACTTCACGCACCGCATTTGCACCGCAAACCGGGCAAGATTTTGGCAGTGTGAATGGGTCTGGACGCCTTGCCCTATCCCCGTCCAAAACCCGTAAAACCTGGGGGATGACATCCCCGGCCCGCTGGATTTCTACGCTGTCACCGACCCGCACATCCAGGCGTTTTATCTCGTCTTCATTATGAAGCGTGGCGTTGGAGACGACAACACCGCCAACGGTCACGGGCTTTAATCTGGCTACCGGAGTGAGCGCGCCCGTACGCCCGACCTGTACGTCAATGGCTTCAATAATGGTGGTGGCTTTCTCCGCAGGAAACTTATGGGCGACGGCCCAGCGCGGGGCGCGGGATACGAAACCGAGCCGCTCTTGCAAAGCCAGATCATTGACCTTGTACACCACCCCGTCAATGTCATAACCGAGCGAACTTCTGTCGGTTTCGATCTGCTTATAATGGGCAATCATGTCGTCAGCATTGTTGAAAACCCGCATCAAATCATTGACGTTAAAACCCCATCTCTTGAACGCCAGCACGGCGTCCATTTGCGTATCCGCTATGGGTGCGCTCATCTCTCCCCAGGCATAGGCGTAAAACTTTAGCGGTCGGTTGGCGGTGATGCGTGGGTCAATTTGCCGGAGCGAGCATGCCGCCGCATTACG
>JAESRU010000105.1 GCA_016764455.1 Hyphomicrobiales bacterium
GGCAATTATTGGCAAATTGGCGACACCACAGGTGCTGTCGGTCAAAGCCTGGCGGTGAGATTGCAATCACATGGCGGGCGTAGAGCTGGTTTATGGACTGACTATGTTGCGGCGCTGGTTATGTTGGCCACCTGCGATTTGGTGCTGTTTTACAGGCGATTAACAGCTTCTACGCAACATAACGTCAGGACACGGCGGGGATTTAGTGATGCCCCATGATGCTTCTGAACTATCGCAGCGCCTCGCCCGTGATGCCGAGGCGGTTTGCCGATATTACCTGTCCAACGGGCGATGTCAGGGCCGTTACTGGACGGTGGGTGACATTCACAACACGCCCGGTCGGTCGATGTTCGTCCGGCTCAGCGGACCGGACTCCGGTCCTGGTGCTGCCGGGCGTTGGAGCGATGCCGCAACGGCCGAGTATGGCGATCTGCTCGACGTGATCCGCGAGAGTTGCAGTTTCACCAACTTTCGCGATGTCGCCGAAGAAGCACGCCGCTTTCTGAGTTTGCCGCGCGCCGASCCGMRCCGCAGCACAAYGCCCGTTCACAAATCCGTCCCYGCCGGRTCGCCGGAAGCGGCGCAGCRGCTGATCGCCATGTCGYGGCCAATCCGCCGGACGCTYGTTGAGACCTATCTGGGCAATCGCGGCATCAAGACAGTCYACGATGCGGGSGCGCTGCGGTATCATCCGTGCTGCTACTATCGCCCGAACGACGGTTCRCCGACTGARYCCCGGCCAGCGATGATCGCCCTYGTCACCGATCTTTCCGGTGCCATCACCGGCGCGCACCGCACCTGGCTTGCRCCGGACGGKTTTGGCAAAGCGCCGGTCGACACGCCGCGMCGGGCCATGGGYGGSCTTCTCGGCCATGCYGTCCGTTTTGGTGCGGCCACYGAYGTCCTCGCTGTCGGCGAAGGCATCGAGACGATRCTRTCGYTGCGCTKTGCRYTGCCKGSCATGCCGATGGCTGCCGCGCTCTCGGCCAAYCACCTKKCCGCCWTTCTGYTSCCRCCGACACTGCGSCGGCTCTACATCGCCCGCGAYRCCGATGCCGCAGGTGACAKRGCSCTCGCGATATTGACCGAACGCGCCGAAGCTTCGGGCATTGAGGCGCAGGCTCTGACACCGCGGATGGGCGACTTCAACGAGGACCTGCAAACACTCGGCCTGCGCGTACTTCGGAAGACCCTGCGCAGCCAAATCACGCCAAAAGAGGGCGTTCGATTCATGCGTCGGAGATCGGCCAGGGCAGGGTGACAGATGGCGGATCTGTCGAGGCCTATGCCAGATGTTGAACGCCAGAAGACCTTGACATTTGCGTCAACAACTGAGCCAAACGCCTAGAACCCGACGTTCGAACAAGTTGCAGCGAATGTCTACTTGTGTTTTCAGGTGTTAGGTTTTCTTTGTCGAAACATCCCAAAGGACCGTTGCTGTAATCACAATCAGACCGATGGCCGTGACCGGCGACCATTCGTATCGTGATGAGAAGCCTTCGATTGCAAATGTCAGGACGGGTAATGCCGACATTGTAACCAACACGGTATAGGGCGTACAGCGGCCAATACCGATTTGCAAAAGATACAATGGCGCTAAGACACTGATCACGGAGACAATCAGGACCACAAGAACCAAATGAGCTGACCAGATTATGCTGGTAGTTTCCGCCCCAAACGATAGAGCGAGGGACAGCGGCACAATGACATAAAATCGGTGCGCGAGAACGGCACCGATTTTCCAGCCGCGATTAAGGAGTGATTTAGATCCGATAGTGATCAACACAGCACCGATTCCAGCAACGGAACTGGCCGCAAGACCAATCAAAACTGAAAAATCACCTGATGGCAGACCGGGACCCATAAGTGCTGAAACACTCAGAATGGCACAACCAGTTAGGATTCCGAAGCAGACGACTACGTTTGTACGCGATGGCGTTTTTCGACTTGCGACCCATGCAATTAGAACGGCCACTAAAGGCCCAATGGCGATCTCAACGGCCCCAACAATTGATGGCTCAACCAGCTTTAAGGCATAAAACAGCGACAGAAATGTCAAAGCCGTCGCTATGTTCAATAGCGCCAAAGTTCCCCACGCAATTTCACCACGCCCCTGTCGTGATATGAGCAAAAAGAAGCTGGCCGTGAACGTAAAACTGATAAAGACAAAGAGCGGGGCTGGAAAACTTTCAAGCCACGTTCCGTATGCGACTTTGCCGATAGCTTGAAGTGTAACCGCACCAATGATCGCCAGTCGCCCCATCGCGACCCCGGATTCAGCCAACTTGGAACAACTCAGCCTTCGTTACTTGCCTCAAGCTAGAGGGTGAAACGCTAAAGACAGCATTTGGAGCACCTGCGGCTACCCAGACAACTTCATAATTTAACAACTCCGCATCCATCCACGTTTCGATTTCTGACTTATGACCTATGGGGGAAACACCACCAATGGCGAAACCAGTCTCTGTGCGGACACGCTTAGGATCAGCTCTCTGCAATGGTTCCCCAAAGAATTTTTTTGCCCGGGTGAGGTCAACATCATGCGCTCCGCTCACAAGAAGGAGTTTCAAACTCCCAGTATCACTGCCTTCAAAAATCATCGACTTTACGATTTGGCCGATGCTGCAATCACAGGCCTCTGCCGCGTCGGCTGCAGTGCGTGTGCTTTCTGGCATCCGTTCAATTTTCACTTTGAGGTTTACGGCCAACGCAGCAGCTTCAACTCGTTTGATACTTTTTGACACTGGGTATCCTATTATATTAATTGGATACCAATTTACAAATTGCCGACACTCTGTCAACCCTGCTATGCTCTGAGCAAGAGGGTAGAATAGTAGTAAGCGTCCGGTCTGGCTGCTCTGACGCGGCATAGAGTGTGCTGATAAGTGTCCACCATTGATAGTGGACATCTTGAGGGCAGATATGGCGGGCAAGAAGGGTCAGAAGAAGCGGTTCTGGTCGGATGAGGAGAAGATTTCGATCTGTGGGCAGACATGCGCGCCGGGCGTTTCAGTTGCACAAGTTTCGCGACGGTATGCGATGAATGCTAACCTGATCCACAAATGGTTGCGTGATCCAAAATTTGCGCCCGACATGGAGATCGTTGAAGAACTGGTTTCTGAGACACCGTGCTTTCTTCCAGTTGAGATTGTTGAGCGGCCTGGTGCCAGCGACACGGCACCAGATCCTGTGCCCGTGCAAAACGCGATTGAGATCGACATCGCGGGCGGTCACCGTTTGAGGATCATTGGGGGTTATGACCCCGAAGCGTTGGCCCGTCTGATCCGGGGCCTTTCCGCATGATCCCGGTTCCGGCGAACACGCGTGTCTGGCTGGCCGCCGGTGTGACTGACATGCGGCGCGGGTTCACGACACTGGCAGCCCAAGCGGAGCAAACTTTGCAGCAAGACCCGTTTACGGGCCACCTGTTTGTATTCCGTGGTCGGCGCGGTGATCTGATCAAGATCATCTGGTGGGATGGCCAGGGCGCGTGTCTGTTCAGTAAACGCCTTGAGAAAGGTCGGTTCGTGTGGCCATCGGCCAAAGAGGGCAAGATCGCGCTGACGGCTGCACAGTTGGCGATGCTTTTGGAAGGGATCGATTGGCGCTTGCCACAACGCAGTTGGACGCCGCTCAAAGCAGGATAAATAGGCTCGAAACGGGCATGTGGGGATTCCTCTAAACATGCGGATCTGCTATGGTTCGACCATGCTGGATGTCGACAAAACCCTGCCGAAAGACCCCGACGAGCTTAGGCAGTTCACGGCTCTTTTGCTGGCTGAGGTTAGGTCGCAGGCTGTCCTGATCGAGAAGCTGCGGCATCAATTGGCCGGTCAACGCCATCACCGGTTTGGGTCGTCATCAGAAAGCATCGAGCAGCTTCAGCTGGCACTGGAGACCAGCGAGATAGCTGTCGCAAAGATGACGGCAAAGCTGCGTCTTCCCGAGGAAGAACCAAAGGATAAACCAAAGCGACGTCCGATCCCCGATCACATCCCACGCATGGAAGTCGAGCTGACCACTGGTGATGATGATTGCGCTAAGTGCGGTGGTGGCTTGCGCCGTCTGGGCGAGGATGTGACCGAAGAACTGGAATACGTTYCGGGGCGATTCATCGTGAACCGCATTGTGCGGCCACGCTTTGCATGCTCGGGCTGCGAGGCGTTCACCCAAGCAGCTCTACCATCGCGCCCAATTGAGCGTGGCCGTCCCGGTCCGGGCCTACTGGCGCATGTGTTGGTGAACAAATACGCGGATCACCTGCCGCTGTATCGCCAAAGCGGCATTTTCGAACGCGATGGGATCGATATTGACCGCTCGACGCTGGCGGATTGGGTCGGCAAGTCCACCGCGCTTCTGGAACCGCTGGCGGATGCCATTGGCCGCCATGTTCTGGCGGGCCAGGCAATCTTCGCTGACGACACCCCAGTAAAAATGCTGGCACCCGGCACCGGCAAAACCGCAACAGCCCGGCTTTGGGCTTACGGTCGGGATGAACGACCCTGGGGCAGCGAAGAGCCACCGGCCAGCTGGTATCAGTTCTCACCAGACCGCAAAGGGCAACACCCAAAGGACCATCTCGCAAAATATCAGGGCTGGATGCACGCTGACGGCTATGCCGGGTTCGAAGACCTCTATCGTTCCGGCGACATCCGCGAGGTGGCCTGCATGGCCCATGTCAGGCGCAAGTTCGTCGACGTTCACCGGGCTCAAGGCTCCGCAATTGCCGACGAGGCCATCATGCGCATTGCACAGCTTTACGCGGTCGAGAAAGAGGTGCGAGGATCACCACCAGACCAGCGTGTCGAACTCCGGCAAGCGAAGGCAAAACAGATCTTCAACGATCTGGAGCTCTGGCTGCACGCCCAATTGCCCAGTATCTCTGGCAAATCGCCTTTGGCCGGTGCAATCCGCTATGCCCTGAAGCGCATGGCACGGCTGCGTCCGTACCTCGACCACGGCATCTTGGAGCTGGACAACAACACCGCCGAACGGGCGATGCGCTCTGTTGCAATCGGGCGTAAAAACTACCTGTTCGTTGGGTCACAGACCGGTGGCAAAGCCGCCGCTATCGCCTACACCCTGATCGAAACCGCCAAACTGAATGGTATCGATCCGCAGGCATGGTTGGCCGATACCCTTGCCCGCATTCCAGACTACAAGATCAACCGCGTCGATGATCTTCTGCCATGGAAAACCACACCATAGGGCAGTCAGACCGGACGCTTACGAATAGTATGACCGAGAAAATTATCAGGGATGGTGAAGCTGCCGATGTAATTGCCGCGCTACTGCGAGCTGAGATCATCAAGGGAGTGCATGCACCCGGCACTCTTCTGCGCCAAGAAGAACTGGCCAAACGCTTCAAAACCAGTCGCATGCCAATTCGCGACAGTTTAAAAATCTTAGAGCGTGAAGGTCTTATCGTTTTACCCGCAAACCGAAGCGCGCAAGTCGCCCCGCTTGATCCGAAGAGCTTTAGGGAAATTAGTGAGATGAGGGCAGTGGCCGAACCGTTGGCACTAAAACACGCGATTCCAGAGCTTACAAATCGGCAGATCGAAGTTGCATCTGCGATCYAGCGCGAAGCAGAACAAGCCGTTTTAGATCAATTTTCCAAGCTCAACAAAGCATTTCATGCCGCATTGCTAACGCCTTGTGAGCGGCCTAGATTGCTCAATCACATTGCAACTTTGAACGACTTATCCGAACGATACTTCCATGTCGCTGTGGTTGAAATGAGCTACGCTGACCGTTCCCACAAAGAACACCAAGATTTACTTAAAGCTTGCAAACAGAGGGATGTCGAAACAGCATGCCGGATATTGGAAGCGCATATATCCAGTGCCAGCGAACGGATACTTGATAGTTTGAAACCTGATACAAGCTAACTTCAGCAACATCCGAAAGCCGCCATTCAAATAGGTTCAAGTCGCGACACTTTGTCCCCCACTGCCGGCCTCCACGAGCTGAGTGGCGAAAGTCCGGTCTGGGTCAGAAATGCTTGACGTTTGGGCCGATATTGCCA
>JAESRU010000230.1 GCA_016764455.1 Hyphomicrobiales bacterium
TTGATTGTACCGATCGCCATGGAGGAGAAGCTGCGCTTCGCCATCCGTGAAGGCGGCCGAACAGTCGGCGCCGGCGTCGTTGCAGGCATTATTGAGTAAGGGATTAGGAGTGTAGCTCAATTGGCAGAGCACCGGTCWCCAAAACCGGGGGTTGTGGGTTCGATTCCCTCCACTCCTGCCAAGAGGATGCAGAAATTTGACGCCGCGTTGGGTGGCGTTAAAAGGCTAATTTGAGGTATCAGGTCGACAAATGGCACGAACCAATCCGTTTCAGTTTATCCARCAGGTGCGCAGCGAGGCYTCCAAGGTCACGTGGCCGAGCCGTCGTGAAACCATGGTCACCACGATTATGGTTCTGATCATGGTGTTTTTTGCRTCCATGTTCTTTCTGGTTGCGGACCAGTTTTTAAGCTGGGGCGTGTCGTTCCTGATTGGCAGTCGGTAATGGAGACGAATGCTATGAAATGGTACATCGTCCATGCATATTCGAATTTTGAGAAAAAAGTTTCAGACGCGATCCGCGAGCAAGCGAAAATTAGCGGGCTGAGCCATCTTTTCGAAGAAATCGTGGTGCCGACGGAAGAGGTGGTGGAAGTTCGTCGTGGCCGCAAGGTGACGTCTGAGCGCAAGTTTTTCCCCGGCTACATTCTGGTCAAAATGGAAATGACCGATGAAGCCTATTCTCTGATCAAGAACACACCCAAGGTATCTGGATTTTTGGGGTCGGCCTCCAAGCCTGTACCGATCAGCGAAGAAGAGGCAGCGCGCATCTTCAAGCAGGTCCAGGAAGGTGTCGAGCGGCCCAAACCGTCAATCACGTTTGAGATTGGCGAACAGGTACGGGTTGCTGACGGACCATTCGCGTCCTTCAACGGATATGTTGAAGAGGTGGATGAGGAAAGGACGCGGCTTAAAGTGGCTGTGTCGATCTTTGGCCGGCCAACGCCGGTTGAACTTGAGTATGGGCAGGTTGAAAAACTCTGACCCGAATTTGTTGCGGGAGGCGCGTAGCCAAAGCCAAGGCTGCAGACCGTACCGCGACGCCCTATAGACAATCCCCTGATTTTGGGGCCHGCAATTGCAGGGAAAGGGACTAAAATGGCGAAAAAAATTGTTGGATACCTGAAGCTTCAGGTGCCTGCAGGTGCGGCAACGCCGTCACCACCAATCGGACCGGCGCTGGGTCAGCGCGGTCTGAATATCATGGAATTCTGTAAGGCGTTCAATGCGTCGACACAGGAAATGGAAAAGGGCACGCCTATTCCAACCACGATTACAATTTACGCAGACAAGTCGTTTACGTTTGCGACCAAGACACCGCCTGCAAGTTATCTGATCCGGAAAGCKGTVAAGCTGGACAAGGGCTCAGCTGAGCCTGGCCGTACGGTTGTCGGCACGATCAGTTCCGCGAAGGTTCGCGAGATTGCCGAGGCCAAAATGGCTGACCTCAATGCGACCAGTATTGAAGGTGCCATGAAAATTATTGAAGGGTCAGCCCGTTCGATGGGTATTGMWACTGAGGGGCAGGGTTGATGGCTAAGCACGGAAAAAGATATCGCAAGGCTGCTGAAGGTCTGACACCTGGCATGGCYCATGYGATCGAAGAAGCTGTGAAGCTTGTAAAATCAAGCGCCGCGACTAAATTTGATGAGACAATCGAGCTTTCCATGAATCTCGGGGTTGACCCGCGCCACTCGGACCAGATGGTTCGTGGCGTTTGCCAATTGCCGAACGGTTCCGGCAAATCCCTGCGTGTTGCGGTTTTTGCCCGTGACGATAAAGCAGTGGAAGCCAAGGAAGCGGGTGCTGATATTGTTGGTGCTGAAGATTTGATGGAAATCGTTCAGTCCGGCAAAATCGATTTTGATCGTTGTATTGCAACACCAGACATGATGCCGCTTGTTGGGCGTCTGGGTAAAGTGCTTGGGCCACGGGGCCTGATGCCGAACCCGCGGGTTGGTACGGTAACGGTTGACGTGGGTGAAGCGGTTAAATCTGCCAAGGGCGGTGCCGTTGAATTTCGCGTCGAGAAGGCTGGAATTATCCATGCCGGTGTCGGGAAAGCGTCCTTTACGGAAGAAGCGCTTGTCGAAAACATCAAGGCGTTTGCAGGCGCAGTGATGAAGGCCAAGCCAATCGGCGCCAAGGGTAAATATCTAAAGAAGGCTACCATTTCATCGACAATGGGGCCTGGTATTCGCGTGGAAACCCACAGCCTTTTGTAGGTCTGGGTCGTCGCGCATATTGAGTTTCGCTCTCGTTTGAGAGCGAATTAGAGCCGGGGACATTGTTGCCGGTTCGACCTGTCCGAGATTACAGGTGCTGTTCGCAGTTTAAGCCCTTTTGGGGCCTGTATTAGATGGGAGGAAGACAGATTTCCGCCGCTTTATGTGGCGCAGATCGGTTGACCCTCTTGCCCGTAAAATATTGCGGGCGGACAGGCAGGTGAGCGTTGTTTCGTATGTGGGTTTTGCCCAAGCGAAGCAACATTTAGCGCAACCGGTGGCTAAATTTGGCCACCATAGCGGAGAGAGCCAGTGGATAGAACTGAAAAAAGTGAGGCTGTCGCGACGTTGCACGAGGTGTTTGAAAATACCGGCGTGTTTGTCGTAGCCCATTATTCAGGCCTGACTGTTGCCGAGATGACCGACCTTCGTGGTCGCATGCGCGGTGCCGGTGCCAGCCTGAAGGTGGCAAAAAACCGTCTTGTAAAGCTTGCTCTTGAAGGCACGGAAGCTGCACACGCGTCGGACCTGTTTTCAGGCCCGACTTTGATCGCCTATTCAGACGATCCTGTTGCAGCCCCGAAAGCCGCAGCCGAATTTGCCAAGGGCAATGACAAACTTGTCATTCTTGGCGGTTCAATGGGTGCGACAGCGCTTGACCCGGCCGGTGTGAAAACACTCGCCAGCCTGCCTACGCTTGATGAATTACACGCAACAATTGCCGGCATGATCAATCGCCCGGCAACCAAGGTTGCAACAATTCTCCAGGCGCCGGCCGGCCAGTTGGCTCGGGTTTTTGGTGCATATGCCAATGAGGGTGATGCCGCGTAAGGCACAGAATTTAAACCGATTTTGAATGAACGAAAGGCGAATAAACAATGGCAGATCTGGAAAAAATTGCTGAGGAATTGTCAAGCTTGACAGTTCTGGAAGCTGCAGACCTTTCCAAACTTCTGGAAGAAAAATGGGGCGTTTCCGCCGCTGCACCTGTGGCAGTTGCTGCCGCAGCATCAGGTGGTGGTGAAGCCGCCGCTGAAGAAAAAACCGAGTTTGATGTTGTGCTTGCCTCCTATGGCGAGAAGAAAATCAACGTCATCAAGGAAGTTCGCGCGATCACCGGTCTTGGCCTGAAAGAAGCCAAGGACCTTGTTGAAGCTGCTCCAAAGGCAGTGAAAGAAGGCGTCAACAAAGCTGAAGCTGACGGGATCAAAGAAAAGCTCGAAGCTGCCGGCGCGACCGTCGAACTGAAGTAAATTCAGACCATGCCGGGCGGATTTTTTGTCCGCCCGGCGTGACTATTTTGTATTTGTAACACGTGCGTCCTGATTGAAGGTGCGGGACAGTTTCCCAAGCTGCATGATTTGCTGCGTGGCAAGCTGCACCCGCCAGGATCCAGAGGAACAAAAATGGCTCAGACATTTATTGGCCGTAAAAGAGTTCGCAAGTTTTTCGGGAAGATGATCGATTCGGCACAAATGCCGAACCTGATCGAAGTACAAAAAGATTCATACAAGCAGTTTCTTGTCGTGGACGAGCCCGAAGGCGGCCGTCCGGACGAGGGCTTGCAAGCCGTTTTCAATTCGGTTTTCCCAATCAAGGATTTCTCCGATACGGCAATGCTGGAATTCGTGCGTTACGAATTTGAAGCGCCAAAATATGATGTAGACGAATGCCGCCAGCGCGGCATGACCTATGCAGCCCCGCTAAAAGTGACGCTGCGCCTCATCGTGTTTGATGTGGACCCGGATACTGGTGCGCGTTCCGTGAAGGAATTCAAGGAGCAGGATGTCTATATGGGTGATATCCCGTTCATGACCCTGAACGGCACCTTTGTTGTCAACGGTACCGAGCGCGTTATCGTCAGCCAGATGCATCGTTCGCCTGGTGTGTTCTTTGATCACGACAAGGGCAAGACCCATTCAAGCGGCAAGCTGTTGTTTGCCGCGCGGATTATTCCGTACCGTGGCTCATGGCTCGATTTTGAATTCGATGCCAAAGATATCGTTCATGTGAGGATTGACCGCCGGCGTAAAATTCCTGTCACAACGCTGATGAAAGCGCTTGGCATGGATGCCGAAGAAATATTGAATTTCTTCTATGGCCGGGTATCCTACACCCGTCTTAAAGACAAATGGCGCACACCGTTTGAGCCGGACCGTCTGCGCGGTATCAAGCTCACCAGTGACCTGATCAACGCCAAGGATGGCAAAAAAGTTGCTGACGCAGGCACCAAATTTACAGTCCGGGCTGGTCGCAAGCTAACTGAAGCCGGTGTCAAGAATCTTCTTGTCGCTGATGATCATTTGGTCGGTGAATATCTTGCTGACGATCTTGTAAATGCCGAAACCGGTGAAATTTTCGCCGAGGCCGGTAATGAAATTACGCTGGAAATTCTTGAAGTCTTAGCCGAAGCCGGTATTGATAAATTCGAGGTTCTCGACATCGATCATGTGAATATTGGCCCGTATATCCGCAATACACTTGCGGTGGACAAGGCTGAGGACCGTGAAGGTGGTTTGTTTGAAGTTTACCGGGTTATGCGCCCAGGTGAGCCGCCGACGCTTGATACCGCCCAGAAGCTGTTCAACACCATGTTCTTCGATTCAGAACGCTACGATCTGTCGGCAGTTGGCCGGGTCAAGATGAACATGCGGCTTGATCTGGATGCACCGGATACGCTCCGGGTTCTGCGCAAGGAAGACATGATGGCCGTTGTCAAAACCCTAGTTGGGTTGCGCGACGGCATTGGCGAAATTGATGATATTGACCATCTTGGCAACCGCCGGGTTCGCTCTGTTGGTGAGTTGATGGAAAACCAGTACCGGGTTGGTCTGTTGCGCATGGAGCGCGCCATCAAGGAGCGGATGAGCTCTGTTGATATCAACACTGTGATGCCTCAGGAATTGATCAACGCCAAGCCTGTTGCAGCTGCTGTTCGTGAATTCTTCGGATCTTCGCAATTGTCGCAATTCATGGACCAAACCAATCCGTTGTCGGAAATTACTCATAAAAGACGGTTATCCGCTCTTGGACCAGGTGGTCTGACACGCGAACGTGCCGGCTTTGAAGTGCGCGACGTGCATCCGACCCATTATGGTCGGATCTGCCCGATTGAAACGCCGGAAGGTCCAAATATCGGCCTGATCAATTCACTCGCCACGTTTGCGCGGGTGAATAAATACGGCTTTATTGAAAGCCCGTACCGCAAGGTCGAAAACCGCAAGATGACAGATGAAGTGATTTATCTGTCGGCAATGGAAGAGAGCAAATTTTATATTGCCCAGGCCAATGCTGCGATCGAGAAGGGCAAGTTTGTCAACGAGCTTGTTACATGTCGCCATGCTGGCGATGTGGAGATGACCGCTGCCGATAAAGTCGATTTTATCGACGTTTCGCCGAAACAGCTCGTGTCTGTAGCTGCTGCGCTCATTCCGTTCCTCGAAAACGATGACGCCAACCGTGCGCTTATGGGGTCGAACATGCAACGCCAGGCCGTGCCACTTGTGCGTGCGGAAGCGCCCTTGGTTGGTACCGGCATGGAAGCTGTTGTGGCGCGGGATTCCGGCGCTGCGATTGCGGCCCGGCGTACTGGCATTGTGGATCAGGTTGATGCCACCCGTATTGTTGTGCGGGCGACCGAAGAGGAAGATGCCTCCAAGTCGGGCGTTGATATCTACAATCTGCTCAAGTTCCAGCGTTCGAACCAGAATACCTGCATCAACCAGCGCCCGCTGGTGAAGATCGGGGATGAGGTTGTGAACGGGGATATCATTGCTGATGGTCCGTCA
>JAESRU010000130.1 GCA_016764455.1 Hyphomicrobiales bacterium
CCGGATTTGGCACCGCGTCTGGTCAGGACGGCGTTCGTCGTCACCGTTGTGCCATGAACAATGGTCTCAAGCCCGGCGGCAAATTCTTCCAGGGTCATGGCCGGATCAAGGCTGGCCGCAATTTCCTTCAACCCGGTCACCACCGCGATGGATGGATCTTCCGGGGTTGAAAGGGTTTTAAAAATTTGCGGATCATGACCGTCACGGGTCAGAAAAAAATCCGTGAAMGTYCCRCCAACATCWACACCAAGTTTCATAAAAAAATCCGTTTATTTCCGGTCACTTACTTTCAACACAACCGCCATCGCCGTATCGCCGGCGGCGCAGCCTTCGAACAGGCCATAGCCACCACCGCGGAGTGCCAGTTCTTYGATCATTTCGATGACCGCACGCATGCCGGTGGCACCTTGTGGGTGACCCCAGATCAGCGAACAGCCATAATTATTCATATCGTTGGCATCGATCCCCATGGCATCCGCAAAAATAATATCATTCACGGCAAACGGGTTATGGGATTTGATCGCGTCGATCTCATCGATCTTCAACCCGGCCGCATCAAGCGCCCGGCGGGCAGCGGGAATTGTCGCTTCCGGCATATAGGCCAGCTCGGCCCGATCAAGACCAAAGCCCAGAATTTCGACCCGGATATTCGGGTTACTGGACATCTCTTTGGCCTTGTCGGCTGTAGTCAGCATCATCCCGGCATTNGSCATYKGCMGGWTRSSYKTSCGSACSWKRWSTCACCGTGCCGCCTTCAAGAACGGGCCGTAACCCGGCCAGACCTTCGGCGGTTGAAAATGTAATGCCTTCATCGCCCTGCAGGGTCGTGGCCGTCTTGCGGTAGCGGGCATTCGGCACATCAAATGGCAGCGTCATATAGCGTTTCTGGAACGCATGATCGTCGGCGATGGCGTCTTTATATTGCTCGGTACGCCGCAGCACCAATTCGTGCTGGCGCTCCATGCTGATATCGTGCTTTTTTGCAACATTTTCAGCTGTCGTTACCATGGCGTGGCCGCCAAGAGGGTCGCAGGAAAAATTGCCAAGCACCCAATCTTCCGACACACCGGTGCCGCCCGGGCCGGCCGGGTTCGGGTAATAAACATGGGGGCCGTTGGAGAGGCGGTCACAGGTGGCAATAATTGTATTGGTTGCCATACCGACTTCGATTTCCTGGGCACCTGCCAGCAAACAGCGCACCGATGTGGCGCAGGCTTGCGCCAGCGTTGGTCCGCCGACTTTTTCAGCGCCGATCAAACCGGTAAACCAGGGCAGACCATAAAATGAATGTTTCTGAATAACGGTCATGCCAAGCACGCCGAAATCGATGTCTTTGAGATCGATATTGCGCTTGGCCATTTCGGCCTTTGCTACATGGGCGGCAAATTCAACCGAGTTCAGCCCCGCAAAACTTCCCTGCCAGCGCGAAAACGGTGTCGACCAATATGCACCATAAGGGATTTCAGCTTTGAAATTCATTTAGACCATTCTCCTGTATTTACCATTGCTCTGCCTCAGGAAAGCGCAATAACCGCTTTGCCGGTGAGCAAGACATCGCCATTTTGATTGACCGCCTCGATATCGAGATCAACCAGATTATTGCCGTCTGCCTCGCGTTTGTCGGCGACTTTGCCGCGACAGGTAATTGTGTCTCCCGGAACAGCCATTGCTGCAAATCTGTTTGAAAAAGACTTTATCCGGGTTTGGCCTGCCCAGCCTGTCAGCAATCGCCCGAGCACGGCCATATTGAACATGCCATGGATGATTATGCCGGGCAATCCGCTGGAACGGGCAACTTCATCATCAAGATGGATCGGGCTCGGATCGCCGGACGCTTTCGCAAATGCTGCAATGTCTTCGCGCGTCACCGGGCCGATTTCAACGGGCGGCAATGCATCGCCGATTGTGATTTGGTCATAGGTCAATTTTGTCACCGGGCGCTCCTAGTTATTCAGAACGACGATGGATGTCTTGAGATCGCAGATATGGACCCCGTCCTGATTATCCATACGTGTTTGGGTAATAATGAATTGCAGCGCGCCGCCTTTTTTCTCAAACATGTCGGCGATTTTCTGCTGGCCGGTCACAATATCGCCAGCGTAAAGCGCATTGTGAAATTCAAACCATTGCTCCCCATGTACTGTTTTCGGGATCGGAATATCCAGATCAGCATGCACAAGAAACGATTGTTCGGCGACCATCATCAGCGAGAATGGAAACGTGAGAGGTGCTGGAATTGCCGGATATCCAGCCGCTTTGGCAGCAGCCTCGTCTTGGTATATTGGATCATTTTCGCCAATTGAGGCCGCAAAGGCCGCGATCTGCGCTGCATCCACGCCTGCATTGAAGGGCGCATATTCCTTGCCTATCAAGGCTGTATCCCACATGGCCGTCTCCGGTCTTGCCATCAAAATTCCGGCCATTTGGCGAGGAACTCTGAAAATTGAGTTGATCTGATCTTGTCTGTAATCATTCTCATATCCAAATTTTACGCACCTGTAAAACAAATTTTACACACCTGTAAAATTCTCTGTGCAGGAGCGGTTCAACAATCTAATGTGGCACCAACCTGAAATTTTGGGAAAGCCAACAGCATGGGACGGCGAAGCGAAATATTGCAACGGGCAACCGAGGTATTTGAGCGCAAGGGCGTAACCCAAACCTCGCTTGAAGACATTGCCCGCGAAGTGGGGATCAAGCGTGAAGCGATTTATTATTATTTCAAAGGCCGCCACGACATATTGCTTGAAATCATTGTTCCGTCGAGCCGGGAATTACTGACCGGGATCGAAGACATTCTCAAGAATGATGCTCCTGGCGGCGAAAAATTGATGGATGCGATCCGCAATCATGTGAATGCCTACAACCCACGCTATCTGGAAATGAGTGTGGCTTTGCGCGAAGACCATTTATTCACCAACGAYAAAAAATTCGCTGAATTGCGCGAAATTTGGCAGCTTTACGGCGATATGTGGTGCAAATTGCTGAAAGACGGACAAGCCACAGGCGCGTTCCGCGCTGATCTGGACGCCAAGCTGGTGTCCTATGCCATTCTCGGCATGTGCAACTGGTTGTCGCGCTGGTTTGACCCTGAAAAAGACCACTCGCTGGAAGAAATCATCGATACTTATTTCAAGTTGACCTTCGAGGGCATGCAAACCCGCGATTAAAACCACCAATACAGGCTCCCGCGCATGACATATCGCCTGATCGCCACATACGAGACCAATAACGACCAGCGTAAAACCTGGACGGCACCATTTACGCAATGGTTGTGTTCGCCCGCATTGGACAAAATTTGCGAAATTCCAGGATTGTTGCAACCGGAAATCATGACGCCGGCTAAAGGCGATGTCCTCCACTTCAATGATGGACCGGGTCCGGCAGCGATGATCCATTTTACGTCTGAGGATCTGACAATTCTGGTGGAATTCGCCCGTTCAGACATCTTCCGGACCGCATTCATGGATGAACCGAGCCAGATCGACAGCATCGATGCCAGCTTTGATGGGTATGAGATTATCACCAGCCAGATCAAGGGCGTGGCCGCGCCAGACATGCGCCATGCCGCGTTGTCTTTTGTGATCAGATATCTTTCACCGATCACGAATGCGGATGCGTTCCGAGACGTCTATGTAGAAAACCATCCGCCTATCCTGGCCCGGTTTCCTGATGTCAGAAATGTATTCTGCTATCTGCCGAAAGCCATTGATATTGGCGATCTACCGCGAACAGGAATCGAGCTTGGTAACGAAGYTGTCTTTGACAATCTGGACGCTTTGAACAATGCCATGTCGTCAAATGTGATGACAGATTTGCGGGCAGATACGAAAACTTTCCCGCCATATAATGGTTCAACGCACCATGCCATGAGCAGGCGTCATGGTTTTACAGGTTAGTAAAATTGATTGCCGGGCGGTGCCCCTTATCCTAAGCTCCAATCGGATTGGAGCCTTGGGGCTCGATAACCTGACCGAAAAGTCAGTTATTTTTCGTGTCAACGCATCTGACAAGCGGGCAAAACAGACCCGCAAATCTGGGAGACTAGTCAYGAAATTCCTGAAAACAGTTTTTGCAGCCATCGGCCTTTCGGCCATGGTGATAAGCGGTCCGGCTTTGGCCGTGGAAAAAATTACTGCAGTCCACGCATTCCCGGCTTTTCTGGTTTACACCAAAACATTCCTGGCCATGATCGACGATCTGAACGAGCGTGGCGCCGGCATTCTTGAAGTTGAAGTCCGCGGTGGCCCGGAAGCCATCGGCATGTTTGAACAACCAGGCGCTGTGCGCGACGGGGTTGTGGACATGATCCACACACCAGGCAGTTTCTACGGCGCTTCGGTTCCTGAARTTGATGCCATGGTCGCAGCCCGGGTCACACCGATGGAAGCGCGTGCCAATGGCGGCGCGGCATTGATGGACGAAATTCATCAAGCCCGTTTCAACGTAAAACATCTGGGCTGGATTGATGGCGGCGTCAATTTTCACCTTTATTCCGTCAACCCGCCCGTCTTTGACAGCGAWGGCATGCTCGATCTGACTGGCGTCAAGTTGCGCGATAACCCGATTTATCACGCTTTCTTTGAAGCACTTAACGCCACCACATCTTCGATGCCTTCTACGGAAGTTTTTTCCGCACTTGAAAAAGGCGTTGTGGAATCCACYGCATGGACCTCCATCGGTTTGATGGATCTGAAATGGGACCAGTTTCTCAATTACCGCGTTGATCCGGGTTTCTACAATACGGATATTGGCGTGATCATGAACCTGGATTCGTGGAACGCATTGTCGGCTGAATCCCAGGCCCTGATCCAGGAAGTGGTGATCGACTGGGAGCAACGCTCCTTTGACGCCCGCCAGGCTGACCGGGTATCCGATGAAGCCACCTTGCAGGCAAATGGCATGGAATTTGTTGCCATGACCGGCGAAGCGGCRGCGCTCTACCAGCGCACAGCCGATGATGCTGCATGGGCGCGGATGCGTGGACGCTTGGAAGMAATGGACAGCATGGAAAATTATGCTGGCCTGCGTTCGTTGTATTACGGCGAATAGGCAAGCAAATYAGATACGGGTCGGAAAAACCGATGCGCGTGATAGACCGGATATGTGATCTGCTGGCCATTTTGGCAGGCATATATCTGGTCGCCATCATGTTCGCGATTGTCTTTCAGGCAAGCGCCCGCACATTCGGTTTTTCCGGCTCGTCTCATGTTTTTACATTTACCGAATACGGCCTTTTATACATTGCCATGATGGCGTCGCCCTGGTTGGCGCGGATCAAGGGCCACGTTTTTATTGAAATGCTGACGGCAGCTATACCCRAAGCTTTCGCCCCTAAATTTTCCAGATTTGTTGCTGCATTGAGCGTTGTKATTTGCCTGGTYCTGCTCTGGTATACCGGTGCCGCGACGATCAAAGCGTATGTGCGTGGCGATGTTGACATGCGCTCGCTTGATATGCCGAAATGGTTGTTGCTTGGCGCCATGCCGATTTGTTTCGGGCTGATGGCGGCGCAATTTTCACGATTCGTTTGGGGTCCTGAGACCCTTCATACCGGTGAAGCCGGGGTCCATGAATAGGCCCTACAACGCGCCCGGGAGCGTGTAAGCGATGGAATGGTATTTTGCGCTTTTGTTCCTGCTCGGAACCGTGCTTGCATTCATGTTTGTGGGGGTGCCAATCGCGCTTGCATTTCTTGCCGCCAACATGATCGGGGCGACTTATTTCATGGGCGGTAGTGGTGATCTGTTGACCCAGATGTCGCGCGGTATCGGCCAGCTTGCCAATAACGCAATTCCTACAATCACCACCTTTAACCTGATGCCGGTGCCGATGTTCCTCCTCATGGGGGAGATATTTTTCTTTACCGGCCTCGCCAATAAAATGTTCTCGGCCATCGACCAATTGATGGGGCGGCTCCCCGCACGACTTTCCTTTGTAACCGTTGCCGGCGGTACCGCATTCGCCACCCTGTCTGGCTCATCGATGGGGTCAACTGCCCTGCTCGGATCGCTGATGGTGCCGGAAATGGAAAAGCGCGGCTACAAGAAACATATGGCAATTGGCCCGATTTTGGGTACCGGCGGGCTGGCCATGCTAATCCCGCCCTCGGCGCTGGCAGTGTTGTTGGCGACTTTGGCCAATCTGGATGTGGGCCGGTTGCTGATAGCGGGCGTTGTGCCTGGTCTGATGCTGGCCGGCTTTTACGTAATATTGATTTTTGCAATGTGCCTGATCGACCCCGATGCGGCACCATCCTATGAGGTTGAGCGGATTTCATGGATGCAAAAATTACGGCTTTTGGTCGTCGATGTCGCGCCCATGATTTCTATAGTTGTCGGGGTTATTCTATTGATCCTAAACGGCTGGGCGACACCATCAGAATCCGCCGCCTTTGGCTGTCTCGGTGTGCTGATACTGGCAGCGGTTTATCGCAAACTCACCTGGAATTCGATCGTCAATTCCGTCACCGGTGCGCTGAAAGTCACGACCATGGCGCTGCTGATCATTTTTGGTTCGGCGACATTTTCTGCCCTGCTGGCATTTTCCGGTGCCAGCTCCGGGCTTATTCGCTGGGCCACCGGGTTTGAGTTTGACGCCATCACCATGTTGCTGATCATGTTCGGGATATTGCTGGTGTTGGGGATGTTCATGGACCAGCTTTCGATGATGTTGCTGACGGTACCAATATTTTTCCCGCTTGCGACCCAGCTTGGTTTTGACCTGATCTGGTTTGCGGTCATTGTTCTGCTGGCGCTTGAGATCAGTTTCACCACGCCGCCCTTTGGGCTGCTGCTATTCGTGATGAAAGGCGTCTCGTCGCCGGACACCACCATGCGCGATATTTATATGGCCGCGATCCCGTTCATGGCCTGCGCCATGTTGTTGGTCGGGCTGCTGATCATCTGGCCGGACATTGCGCTTTGGCTACCCAATCTGGGTCGATAAAACGCTCTGCTGCACTGAGAATTATTGCAGCAATCTGCCACCAATTGTTTTTTCAACCGTCTCGACCGACGGAATAATGCCAGCGAGCGCCTTGCGATCAGGATCAGCTAGCGCTGCATCTCTGGCCGCCGCCACAGCTTTGGCACCATTGCGGCCAGCAGATATCGCAGGCGCGACAATTTCATCCATGATGCTGTTGAAATTCTCCAACCCCCGGCGATAGGTATTGCCATAGCCCTTGATCAGACGGGCGCATTCCGCAACTTCAACGCCGAATTTGTTGTTGATCTCGCCCGCCTGCTGGATAGTCGCCAGCCAGGATTCAGCCAGCCTGGTTTCCTGCTTGAAGCGCCATGAGGTTTTACGCAAACGTCGCAATGAGGCCAACACCCGCATGGTCATAAAGCCGGTAATGGTATCGGAGCGCACATGCAGTCCGATATGGAAGCGGGATTCGTTGCCGTTCTTGCGRACCTGTTTGAGCAACCAATTGCCGATCCCTTCTGGCAGAATGGCGCATAATTCTTCKGGRCCCGGTTTTAGATATTCCYGCACCTGGACCGGCTCAGACTCTTTGGCAAGCGCCTCTTCCCTGATCCGATCRTAACGGGATTTRCGGGTTTTCAGATACGCAACCCGCATGATGTCTTCATAGCTCATCCGCAAGGCAAGATAGCGTCCGGTTTCTTTGGTCAAGTTCCAACCCTGGCGGGCGCCGCCCTTTTGTTTGTCCAGAGCCACAATCGGTGCCATCCGGTCGAGAAACAGTCCGGCATATTTTTCGTTCTGATAATCGACCAGGCGGGCAAGGGCAGACATGCCGATATATTGCGCTTCGACGGGCCAATCCGCTTCGAGCCGCTCGCGGAGACGCACCGGCACATTGCCCACATCAGGGACCGCAGCCAAAGGTGTCGACACTACGCGCTTGTTGGTTACAGCGTCATAGCCAAGCTTGAACCCGGCAAGACTGGCTTTGGCGGCGCGGCCGGAATTTGAAATTATCTCTTCAAATTTATTTGGATCAATCGGAACCACGCCCGTGCCCGCAAGACCACCCAGAAGGACGGAGGAAATAACCGTCCCTGCTTCAGCGGCCATTTGTTCCATATCGAACAGAACCGCGCGTTTGGCCATTTCATTGCAGGCCTTCAAAGCCGGGCCAACGTCAAAGGCACCATCACCCATGGCAGATTTTTCTGCGATCGCGAAAACCCGGTGGGTTGAGGCGATCAGTGTTGTGCGTTTTGGGTCGACAAATCCGTTTTGCACGGTGCGCGCCGCTTCAATTAATTCAGACGCCACCACCACATCCACACGTCCTGGCGTCGGGGTCAGCGACAGATTTGGTCGTCGGTCACCAAGGTCTGAAATCGGGACTGGGTAGAATTCAATAAAATATGTCGTCCCGCCGGTGCGCTGGGCAACCCCCGGGAGCGACGTGGATTGTACATAATAGCCGCATTCAGAAATCGCCTTGACGATCCAGTTGGCGAGCACGCCGCCACCTTCGCCGCCAAGGGCCGCGATCAAAATACCAAACGGCTGTGCCTTTGTTGCCTTCGCCATTATGCCATCTCCCCGCGCTGCATCCAGCCGATGATAGTGCGCCTTACGCTATACAAAACCCGGTCCAGGAATTTCGGGTTCTGGACAATGGTTGTTCGATAAAATGATGGGCAAAGAATTGCTGCATGAGCAACTTCGCCGCAATTGCCGCACCCAACGCAGCCGCTGGTAACCTGGGTCACCGGGTCTTTGCGCAATGGGTCGCTGCTCTCCTTGATGGTCAAGGTTGGACAGCCGGACAAGCGGATACAGGCATGATCGCCTGTGCAGCTTTCCTCATCGACCCCGTAACGCACCCGCTCAACCCGCTTGCCATCGGACAAAGCGGCGGCAATTTTTGGTTTTTCACGACGCTGGAGAGCCAGCCTGCATTCGCCTTCGGCGATGATGACCTTGAGGCCCTTTTTCTTGGTGGTGATCGCGTCTTTCAACGTGTTGATCATCTTGCCAATTTTATAGGTTTCCACCCGCTCGATTGATTTAACGCCAACCCCGCGCAAAGCAGCTTCGATTTCCATCCCGGATTCCTGATCTCGGGAATTGGTTCCAGTGGACGGAATATGCTGATGGCCGGTTGCTGATGAATAGCCGTTGGATACGACAATCAGCACGCCGTCATCCTGGTTGAAAACATGGTTGGCGATGCCCGTTGTGAGGCCGTTATGCCAGAAGCCGCCATCCCCCATGATCGAGACAACCTTGCGGCTCATCATCGAAGATAAGCCGGTTGATGAGGCCAGGCCAAGCCCGTATCCAAGCACCGTGTTGCCAAGGTTGAATGGGGCAAGGGCTGCAAAAGTATGGCACCCGATATCGGCGCTGATATGCACTTTGCCGACTTGTTCTTCGACAAGTTTGATAGCGGCAAAAATCGGCCGCTCCGGACAGCCGGTGCAAAATCCCGGCGGGCGGATCGGTACCGGTTCGCCCAGAATTTCAGCAGCCTTGGCCTTAACATTATCCATTTCTTTTACGGCTCTGGCGACCGGCGCGATTGGAATATCTTTTGATCTGTGTTTTTTGAAAAACGCTGAAAGACCGCGCAGCATGGCTTCGCCATTCAACTCACCTGCCATCAGCATCACATCGCTGCCGGAGACTTTGGTCTTCATGCCAGTATCAAGAACAAGCGACTTGATCTCGTGTTCCATGAATTTCGGCTGGCCCTCTTCGACGATCAGGACCGCCTTCTTGTCCTTACAGAATTTTTTCAATTCATCCGGTACCAATGGGTAAACCACATTGAGAACCAGCAGCGGGATATCGGTTTTGCCAAATTCGTCCGCCAGTCCAAAAGACTGAAGCGCACGGACAACGCCATTATACATGCCGCCCTGGAGGATAATGCCGACATCCTTGACCTTGCCGGTATGGAATTCGTTGAGTTTGTTTTCTTTGATGAACTTGATCGCGGCTGGCCAACGCACTTCAATTTTCAGTTTCTCCTGAATATATGTGCCCGGCGGCAGGCTGATATGATCCAGGTTGAAATAAGGATCTTCGATCGGATTATTCAGCGAATGTTTGGCCGCCACATTGTCGCGGGCGTTGAACCGTCCACTCATATGGCAAACCCGCGCCCGCAATTCCATCATTACCGGGGTGTTGGTGGCTTCAGATAATTCAAACGCTTTCTCGGTCAGGTCAACAATGGTTGTGAGATCGGGTTTGGGATCCAGCAGCCAAACCTGCGATTTCATGGCGATGGCGTGGGTACGTTCCTGGATGATGCTGGAACCTTCGCCGTAATCTTCGCCGAGCACGATCAGCGCACCGCCGGTCACACCGGGAGAGGCCAGATTTGAAAGCGCATCGGAGGCCACATTTGTGCCAACGATGGATTTGAATGTGACCGCGCCACGGATCGGGTAATTGATCGACGCGCCCAGCATGGCAACGGCACCGGCTTCGTTGGCGCAGGTTTCCAGATGGATGCCCAACTCGCCGAGAATATCCTGAGCGTCACTCAACACGTCCGTCAAATGAGATATCGGCGCGCCCTGATAGCCGCCCACATAAGAGATACCCGATTGCAGCAAGCCTTTGGTGACGGCAAGAATGCCCTCGCCTTCAAATACTTCGCCCTCGCCAATACGAAGCTGTTTTACTTCTTTGGCAAATGATCTTTCTGGCATTGTCGCCCCCGCTAAATTTTCCTGACCCGGACCCGCTTCAAAAACGCAGATCCAATTATTTGATTTATGGTCTCACGAAGCAGTCTGTATCCGCAAGCCCTGTCGCCATCCGTTTCCCCACTGATGACGGCATTTTACTTTTTTCGTTACGTCATTTCCCTTGATTTTCCGTCATTCCGCTTTTGGCAATTTCAAAAGACCCTGACGGTCGATTTTGCCGGTCCCRGTTTTTGGTAAATCATCGAGATAGGTCACGATGCGGGGATATTTGTAGGGCAGCAGGCGGGTTTTGACGAAATTCTGGATGTCGGCCGTCATGTCGTCGCCGCTATCATTGTTGTTCAGGGCGACAAACGCTTGCAGAATTGTCCGCTTGTCTTCCAGTTGAATTGCGAGCACCGCGCATTCACGCACGTCCGGATGTTCGTTCAGGCAAACCTCGACTTCCATTGGATATACCCATTGGCCGGAAACCTTGACCAGATCGTCGGCCCGGCCAAGGAAATAGTAAAAACCATCCTTGTCGCGCCGGAACCTGTCGCCGGTATAAATCCAGCCATCTTCCTTCATGGTATCGGCGGTTTTCTCCGTCTGGTTCCAATATCCGGGTGAACTGGAATCACCCCGCACCCATAAAATACCCTCGGTTTCATCGCCAACGATTTCGCCGGCTGATGTTTTGAGCAAAATTTCATAGCCCGGAAATTGCCGCCCCGCCGCACCGGGGCGTTTATTGTCTTCATAATTGGACAGGTACATGTGCAGCACTTCAGTTGAACCCAGCCCCTCAACGATTTCCTGCCCCGATAATTTTTTCCACGCGGCGAAAATTTCTTCTGACAGAATTTCAGCAGCCGACAGGCAAAGGCGCAAGCTGGAAAGGTCAGCTGTGGCAGCTTCAGGCGCTTTCACCAAGGCCGTATAGAGCGTTGGCAGGCCGAAAAAGACACTGGGTCTGGTTTCAGAAATCGCATCAAAAATTGCCGCCGGGCGCGGTTGACCCGGTATCAACAAACTTGTTGCACCGGCTGCAAACGGGAAGGTGATGGAATTGCCCAATCCGTAAGCAAAGAAAATTTTCGGTACCGAAAAACAGATATCGTCCGGGGTCAGATGCAAAATATTGTCGCCATAGGAGAGCGCGGTATAGGCCATATCGTGTTGCAGATGGACGATGCCTTTGGGACGCCCGGTGGAGCCGGACGAATACATCCAGAACGCCATGTCGTTACGTTGGGTGTTGGCGACCTGCAAATCATCGCTGAAATTTTTAATCCAGGCATCACCATCATGGACATCAACATTTTCGTTGGCGTCTGCGCTGCCATTGACCAATATCAGTGTCGTGAGCTTTGTGCCTTTGCAGGCTTTGGCCGAAAACCGGTCAGCAAAGGCAGCATCCGCAATTGCGATCCGGGCAGACGAATCTTCCAGATAATATTGCAGCAAATCATCAGGCGTCAGAATGTTGATCAGGACCGGGACAAGCCCTGCCCGGATGGCGCCAAAGAATGCTGCAGGACAAGACGGGGTATCATCAAGGAACAACAAAACCCGGTCACCGCGCTCCAACCCGCCCGCTAAAAGTGCGTTGCCAAACTGGTTGGCCCAAGCGCACATCTGGCCATAGCTGAAATTGCCGGACGGGCTGAGAATGGCTGTTTTGTCGGCGCGGCCCTTTGCCAGATTGTCGAACAAGATAGCGCTGGCATTATATTTTTCGGGACAGGAAAAACCGATTTCCTTAGCACCAGCGCTGCCGACGGGGACAGTATCGAGCATTTGGGTATCACTGGAATTCGTCATATCGAATTATGTTTCCTGCCTAATTGTGCATCGTCGGCGCAACCGAGATCGGTGCGACCGAGGTCGGCGCGACTGAGCGTTTCATGTAGCTGTCCGCCATATCCTCGGGTGCCATCTGCATGTGGTCGGCAAAATTTTCGTACCATGCAGCTGACGATTTGGCAGCGGTTACAAGCTTTTCAACAACCGGGCGGCGGATCGCTTCATATTCTTTAAGCCCGGCTGGAACATCACCCCTATGGGTCTCCAGCCCCTTGACCAAAGCAATCACATCTTCCATCGCCAGRCGSGTGCCGGAGCCGATTGAATAATGAGCGGTTCGCAACGCATCGCCAACAWGGACCATGTTGCGGAAGGACCAGCGCTCGTTCCATATCCAAGGGAAATTACGCCAATAAGAATGGTTTGGCACCAGTGAATGACCATCGAGAGCTTCTTCAAAAACCTGTGCGCAAACCTCCCGGCATTTGTCTTCCGACATTGTATCAAAGCCAGATTGCAACCAGGTGCTGCGATCGCATTCAACAATGAATGTGCTCATTTCGCCGGAATAGCGATAATGATGGGCGTTGAAAGTGCCCGACGGGGTTTCCACAAATGTCTGGGTCAGGGTATCGAACCGCTTGGTTGTCCCAAACCATATGAATTTGTTGTTGAGGTAATTAAATGACGTTCCGAAATCACCTTCGTAAGTTTTGCGGATGAAAGAATTTACACCGTCCGCAGCGACAACCAGATCAAAGCCTTCAAGCATGGACAGGTCTTGAAGCGGGGTATCAAAATGCATCTCGACGCCAGCTTCACGCACCGGCTTTTGCAATAATTGCAGCAATTCAAGACGGCCGATGGCTGAAAATCCCACATCTTTGATCTGAATTTTCTCACCCATGTGGTTGATCGAAAGATCCTTCCATAATTCCATATGGGGTGCGATCAGGTTGTAGATATCGGGGTCATCGTCGCGCAGAAACWTGAGGGCTGAATCGGAAAAAACCACACCGAARCCAAATGTTGCATCGGCCGRGTTTTGYTCAAACAAATGCACCTCATCTTTCTGGTGCCGTTGTTTCCAAAGAGACGCAAAATAGAGGCCCGCAGGTCCGCCACCGATAATTGCAATTCGCATGATTGTCTCCTGATACAAATAGTTCGGCCATTATGCATAGGGTTGGCAACAATATCGGACTGAACGGGATATATTGTTCCGACAAAATCAGATGGTAGAAACAAGTCARATTTCGGCAATTTGTACCATTTTGATGGACAATTTTCCGATTGCCTGAAATGCTCTTGCTCATGGCAACACGCTTTTACGGTTTACCACCATTCACGTCATTGGCAGCCTTTGAAGCTGCCGCCCGGCATCTCAGCATGAAAACGGCGGCGACGGAATTGAATGTAACGCCCGGCGCGGTCAGTCATCAGATCAAGGCGCTGGAAGCGGATGTATCGACTGCTCTTTTTCGGCGGGTCCATCGCGGCGTTGAATTGACCCAGGCAGGTGAAGACCTGTACGCCGTGCTGGCGCGCTCCTTCAACCAGACCGCCACGATATTGGAGCGGTTGCGGGCCGGTGAGAACCGATCCGCTGTCACCCTTGGCGCTACAACCGCGATCGCATCGCTTTGGCTGATGCCGCGGATCGCCGCGTTTTGGCGTGAATATCCAGATGTKCGGATCAACCATCAGATTTCGGATACACCGTTTGATCTGGCGCGTGCCGATGTGGAATTGGCGGTTCGGTATGGGCACGGTAATTGGCAAGGAACGGTCGCCAAAAAGCTGTTTGACGATACCATAATACCCGTATGCAGCCCCGAATTTTCCGCCCGGCATGGTAAGCTTGATGGAGCTGAATTGGCAGAATTACCGCTGATCCAGATGGAATCTCTCAACCGCGACTGGACGACCTGGCCTGAATGGTTCCGGGCACTCGACATTGCCACCGGGACGCTCAAGGGGCCAAAATACAACAATTATTCAATCACCCTGCAAGCAGCCGCGGACGGCGTCGGGGTTGCCCTGGGATGGCGTCAGGTGATCAAGACCTATCTGGAAGCTGGAACCCTTGTCCCCTGCACAAATCTGTCATTTCCCTCGCCGGGCAGTTTCTTCCTGACATGGAACAGCCGCGACGCACTCTCGCCAGCCGCCAAATTGATCCGGGATTGGTTGCTGGACGAGAATACCTAAAACTCTTTAAGTTGAATTTAATTAAACTGAAAGTGAGATTTTTCCAGATTGCCTGCGCCATCGCTATTTGCGCATTCTTTGCTTATTGGGATTGGCAGAGCGGGACATAAAATGAGCGTTATAGATCAAAGCGCATTGGCAAAAGTCATGAAGCCGATCAACATTGCGCACGGCCTTGGCAATAATTTTTATACCGACAAGGCGACGTTCGAAGAAGAACAGCATGAAGTGTTTTTCAAAAACTGGGCCGGGATCGGTTTTGGCAAGGATGTGCCAGACGCAGGCGATGCGATGCCCGTTGAATTGGCGGGCCAACCATTGTTGGTTGTGCGCGCCAAAGACGGTACCATCAACGTCTTTCAAAATACCTGCCGTCATCGTGGCATGATTTTGGTAGAGACCGCTGGCCAGATAAAAGGCCCYATTCGCTGCCCSTAYCATTCWTGGTGTTACGACCATGACGGCGCGTTGAAATCCACRCCCCATGTGGGTGGCCCCGGCATCAATGGCCATGACGATATTCACCACGACGAACTCGGCTTGGTCCGCATCCGCTCTCATGTTTGGCGCGATGTGATTTTTGTGAATATCTCTGGTGACGCACCCGCGTTTGAARATTATGCCCGTGARCTRATTTYGCGCTGGGCRGAATATGAYCAACCCATGTTTCATGGYGGRYCKGAAAGTTCGTTYTCCCTSACCGTCAGTTCCAATTGGAAGCTGGCTGTCGAGAATTATTGCGAAGCGTACCATTTGCCATGGGTTCACCCGGCCCTCAACATCACATCAAAACTTGAGGATCATTACAATATTGAAATGCCCGGGAAATTCTCCGGACAGGGCAGCAACGTCTATCGCCAGATTTCCAGCGACGGAGATATCAAGTTCGATGACTTTGCCAACCTGTCAGACCATTGGAATACGGGCGCGGAATATATCGCGCTTTACCCCAACTTGCTGTTTGGAATTCACCGGGATCATGCCTTCGCCATTTTGCTGACGCCGGTTGATGAGACCGAGACGATTGAACAGGTGGAAATTTATTACGCTGGCCAACGCGCCCCGGACGATGGACACGCAGAACTTCGCCAGAAAAATGCCTCCCAGTGGCAACAGGTATTTCTGGAAGATGTGTTCGTGGTTGAGGGCATGCAGAAGGGGCGGCGGGGGAAGCAATTTGACGGTGGCAAATTTTCACCAGCTATGGATGGCCCGACCCACAATTTTCACCATTGGATCGCGTCCCGGTTTGTGACCAACATATAGGCAGCGGCCGCTCTTCTCTTTGGTTTGCAGAAACCATGCGCCACCGCTAATCTGTGCCTAAGAATAATGCCCAATGRAGATTTCAATGGCACGCATCAGTGAYGCGCCSGAAGACGTCAACGCCCARGMCCATGCGGCMCMCYKCAAGGMSSMKRTTTTRYGKKYKSWCCCTGAAACCATCCGGCTGTTGCTGACTGAAGCACGCAGCCACAATGGCTGGACCGACAGGCCGGTATCGGAAGATATTTTGCGCGAACTCTACGACCTTATGAAATGGGGTCCGACCAGCATGAACCAACAGCCAGCGCGATATATTTTCGCGGCAATGATGATACAATTTTCAACGATGCATTTCGCAACGGCACCCTGCAAGGCGCCTATTTTATGTTTTCTGCGCGGGCGCTTGGTCTCGATTGCGGGCCAATATCGGGGTTAAAAAAATCAGAAGTGGACGCGGAATTTCTGAGCGGAACTGCCCAGCGCACAAACTTTTTGTGCTGTCTTGGCTATGCCGATACGGAAAAACTATTCCGCCGCCTGCCCCGGCTGGAATTTGATGAAGTTGCCCGGATTATCTAAGCGATTGCCTGCAGATTATCCGCCCTGCCCGAAGAATATATAAGCCAGCAATCCGGCGATGATTGCCAGGAATGCCCAATTGAGGTTCTTGAGATGGCTCACATTGGCGTCAGTAGCGGCGGTTGGTGAAGTTGCAGCAACGGCGGCAGCTGCGGGTGCCGCCGCGACTTCGGCGCCTGGCGCAGCGGCTTCACCTTCAAGCGGTACCACTCCGGTTACGATATCTGAAAATGTCGCAAAGAAATCGCGGGCATATTTGTTGGCGGTTGATTGAACCAACCTTGAACCGATTTGCGCCAGCTTACCGCCGACATCGGCCTTGACCTGATAGCGCAGGATCGTGGCGTCGCCATCTTGTTCCAGAGTTACATCAGCCCCGCCTTTTGCCATGCCTGCCGCGCCGCCCTTACCCTCGCCTGAAATGGTGTAGCTTTCCGGCGGGTTGATATTTGATAATTCGACTTTGCCGTTAAACTTGGCTTTGACCGGACCAACCTTGACCTGGACAACGGCTTCAAAACCGTTTTCGCCTGTCTTGTTCAACTCCTGACATCCAGGAATACAGGCCTTCAGAACCGCCGGGTCATTGAGGGCTTCCCATACCTTTTCCCGTGAAGCAGCAATGCGCTGTTCGCCATTCATTTCCATGATCGTATTTCCTTATGRTYTGGGRKTTTCCRTYGGSGCGTAATCGGCAGGATCRACAATTGCCGGGCGGCCTTCAAGAGAYAAATTGGTTATACTGCGGGTTTGTGACGCGATCACCTTGCCGCGCCGAATAACATGGAGACGTGTCGCTTTGGTGCGGATGGCGTCGATTGGATCTTTGGCCTGAAGCACAATCATATCTGCGTTGCAGCCGGGCTCCAAGCCATATCCTTCCAGCCCAAGGATCCGGGCCGGGGTTTCGGTCACTGCTTCAAAGCACCATTTCATCTGGTCGCGGCTGGTGAGCTGGGCCACATGCAGCCCCATATGGGCCACCTCCAGCATGCCCGCCTGGCCAAGGGGATACCAGGGATCCATGACGCAATCGGACCCGAACGCCACCGGAATTCCGGCTTTGGTCATTTCCGGCACCCGGGTCATCCCGCGCCGTTTCGGGTAGGTATCGTTGCGGCCCTGGATCACCATATTTATCAACGGGTTGGCGATCCCTGTGACGCCTGCTTCCTCGATCAGCGGCAATAACTTTGAGACGTAATAATTATCCATCGAATGCATCGAGGTTAGATGCGACCCAGCGACGCGCCCCTGCAGGCCGAGGCGCTGGGTTTCAAAAGCCAATGTCTCGATGTGGCGGGAATTGGGATCGTCGGTCTCGTCGCAATGCATATCGACGCGCAAGCCGCGCTTGGCCGCAATTTCACAAAGCGCCTGCACGCTGCGTGTGCCATCTGCCATGGTGCGCTCGAAATGAGGAATGCCACCAACCACATCGACGCCCATATCCAGCGCCCGGATAAGATTTCGTTCAGCAGTTGCGGCGCGATAAAACCCATCCTGCGGGAAGGCCACCAATTGCAAATCCAGATAGGCCGCAACTTTGGCTTTCACTTCGAGAAGTGCTTCGACGCCAAGAAGCGTATCGTCGCAAATATCGACATGGCTTCTGATCGCCAACAATCCTTGTGACACCGCCAGATCGCAATAGCGCAAGGCCCGTTCAACAATGTCTTCCTGGGTCTGAATTGGTTTCAATTCGCCCCACAACGCGATGCCTTCGAGCAGGGTACCGGACTGGTTCAGCCGGGGGCGGCCCAATGACAAAGTTGCGTCCATATGAAAATGGGCGTCGACGAAAGGGGGCGACACCAACATGCCGGCGGCATCAATTTCTGTCGCGGCGTCTCCGCAGAGACCGGATTCAACGGCCTTTATCTTGCCATTGGCAACGCCGATATCGATGCCTTTACGCCCGTCAGGCAAATTGGCATTCCGGATGATCAGATCGAATGTCATTGTCAGCTCCAACTCTAGCGCTGTCCCTTGAACCACGGGACCAGAAGCGCACGGGGATAATCTGCACTTCGCGCCGCAACAATCAAGGCGCTGATCGAGAGAACATATGGTGCCATCGGGAAAACTCGCCCGGCACAAACGACCCAACCTCGGTTTGCAGGCGAACCTGATAGGGTTCAAAGGCACCAAATAGCAATGTACCCGACAGCGCTTTGCGCGGTCGCCATAAGGTAAAAACCGTTCGCGCGATGCATATCCAGCCACGGCCATTGACCATGCCGAAGAAAAAAGCGTCGAACGCCGCCAAGGGTCATGATCGCTGACCCGACCATGACCGCGCCGATGCGTAACCCGTAAACCGACATGCTCTGCCTATCGACAGAGGCCGGATACATGCTGGGACAGGCCCAAGGGAACCGTCAGGATACCGTGGATCACGGCCGATCATGGCCACCACGATACCGGCATAGCCATAGCCCGGCGAAATATCAGATGTCAGATAGCCCTTGAGGCAGATCACTTCGCAGACCCCGGCAAGCCCTGCCAAGGCGCCCGAAATTGCTGCCGCCCAAAGCATGGTGCGGCTCACGGAAATTCCGGCGTGGCGCGAGGCATGCGGGTTTTCGCCAACGGCACGWAGCCNGAASCCCAANASCGKRTKCSGNNAATCASSMWMYANGWYAMCNAKCRCNAKCGCMAANGCGMCRWRSRCCAASMGNSWWGYGMCMSCAGCAATCCGGCATGGACCCGGAGCCTGCCGACCAGCGGCGGCAAAATGGCTTCATCCACAATCGGGGAGGATTGCGGCCAGCCGAGCGACATCGGGTCTTTGAGCCAGCCTTGCAGCATCATCTGGACAAACAGCAGGATGATGAAATTCAACAGCAGGGTAGTGACCACTTCGTCGGTATTGAACCGGGTTTTGAGATAGGCCGGGCCGATTAATCCAATCGCACCAGCGGCGGCTCCGGCGATTAAAACCAGCGGCAGCAAAATACAGACCGGGGCCGAAATGGCACCATAATTGTCATGCGATATTGTCATGCGATGGGAATTTTCGCCCGTGGTTCCATCCGGATCATGACGCGCGGACCTCGTCTTGATGACCCGCCATCATCAACCCGACCGCGGTGCGGTCGRGATTTTCGATAGCTCCAGTATCTTCAAGATTACTTGCATGGATCACAACAATCCGGTCAGCCAACGCGAATAATTCATCAAGGTCTTCTGAAATCAGAACGATGCCAGCGCCGCATTCGCGCGCCGCCAACAAACGATTATGCACGTCTGTTTGCGCGCCAACATAAAGCCCGAAAAGCGGTTCGACGCCGAGCAGGATATTTTCAAACCSGGTSAGATTTTCAGCCARGGTGAAATGCTGATGGACCATGCCAATGCCAGCTTCCAGCGCTGTTTGCGGTGACCCCGGCGGGAGCCTGCCCAAATTGCCGTTTTCGCCGAGCAGCGCCACCACTTCACCACGCTGCAATGTCAGCGAGATGCCATCATTGGCGAAGCCGCCGACAATGCCGATCAAATTGGATTTGGTTTCCGCACCAGCAATCATACCTGTCAGATAGCTTGGCTCGTGGATGAAATTATCAAACACGGAAAAATTTRGCGCTTCCGGGGCAAAGGAAGATCCGAGCAACATGGCAACGTCTGGATAATCTGCCGCCACCTTGCGGGCGCCGGTTTCAACGGAAAAAGCCTCGCCGACAATCAGCTTGACGCCTTTTTCCRCATATTCACGTATCACACACTCATAATTGGTGTTGGATACATTTTCGGAATATTCGTAAGCGATGCCGGTCGCGGCATTCAGAGCCTTGTGGATACGTCCAATCCATTGTTGTTCGAACGGGAAGCGTATATATTGCTGCTATGCTCAGATCACCTGCTGCTGCCTGTGTGGGCAAAACGCTCATCGCGGCGGTGCCTGCAGCGCCCGCCAAAAGCGTCCGGCGTATCATGTCCAAGGATAAATTCTTTTCCGCCCGGCCGGGCTTCCATACCCGCTACTTGTCGGCCTGCCCTATCATCCAGCTAAGCCGGAATCGATTTGACGTGGCCGTATCACGATCACTAACATGGTATCCAGCGAGACAATACCAATCGTGGCGCCAGATCTGAATTGGCCTGGACAAGATGGGGATACGTTTACAGGGGAATATGACCGATGGCGTTAGAGAGCAATTTACGGATCGACGGCGCGCGGCTATGGGATTCTCTGATGGAGATGGCCCAAATCGGACCCGGACTTCGCGGCGGCAATAACCGTCAGGCGTTGACGGCGGAAGATGGTGAAGGCCGGGCATTGTTCCAAAAATGGTGCGAACAGGCCGGTCTTGAAATGGGTCTCGACCAGATGGGAACGATGTTTGCCAAACGCCCCGGCACCGACCCGGACGCCCTGCCGGTCTATGTGGGATCCCATCTGGATACCCAACCAACGGGGGGCAAATATGACGGCATTCTTGGGGTGCTGGGCGGGCTGGAACTGATCCGCACCCTTAACGATCTCGACATCAAGACAAAGCACCCGATTGTTGTGGTCAACTGGACCAACGAAGAAGGCACCCGGTTTGCCCCGGCGATGATGGCGTCGGGGGTTTTTGCCGGGCAATTTACACAAGACTGGGCCTATTCGCGCGAGGATGCCGACGGTGTCACCATGGGCGAAGCACTGGAAAATATAGGGTGGCGCGGCGAAGAAACAGTGGGGAAGCGCAAGATGCACGCCATGTTTGAATTGCATATCGAACAAGGTCCGATTCTTGAAAATGAAGGCAAGGAAATCGGCGTCGTGACCCATGGCCAGGGCCTGAAATGGATGCAAATCACGATCACCGGCACCGAGAGCCACACCGGCTCAACGCCGATGCCGATGCGCAAGAATGCCGGGCTTGGCATGGCTAGAATTACCACCCTGGTGGACGATATTGCGCTCTCGCATGCCCCCAACGCGGTTGGCGCGATCGGGCATTGCGACGTCTATCCAAATTCGCGCAACATCATTCCGGGCAAAGTTGTGTTCACGGTGGATTTCCGTTCTCCCGATCTGGCGGTGCTTGAAGATATGGAAGCCCGGCTGCGCGCCGGGGCAAAAGAGATTTGCGACACTAACGGCCTTGGTCTGGAGATTGAAATTGTCGGCGGCTTTGATCCGATCACCTTCGACGAGGGGTGCGTCAGCGCTGTACGCAATGCTGCCGCGCGGCTTGGCTATGGGCACAGGGATCTGGTGTCAGGCGCCGGGCATGATGCCTGCTGGATCAATGCGGTGGCCCCCACCTCGATGATCATGTGCCCCTGCGTCGATGGTCTCAGCCACAATGAGGATGAGGAAATTTCCGTCGAATGGGCAACGGCCGGCACCGATGTTTTGCTCCATGCGGTGCTTGAAACAGCACAAATTGTTGACTAGGAATTCCGGCCATTATTCTGATCAGAAAGCATTTCCCATATGTCCGACAATCTGTACCTGCTGTTGCAAAGCCGGTTTCCAAATTCTGACGACGCCGTTTTTCTGCGCCATAGTCGCGGTGAGTTGCGCTATGCCGCGTTGGACGATGCAGCCGCCAGATATGCAGCCGTCCTGAAGCAAAGCGGCGTTGCGACCGGTGACCGGGTTATCGTACAGGTCGACAAATCGCCTGAAGCGGTTGTGCTGTATCTCGCATGTCTGCGGATGGGCGCTGTCTTCATCCCGTTGAATACCGGATATATGCCCGCTGAAATTGATTTTCTGGTGGGGGATGCCAAACCAACTTTAATTGTGTGCCGCCCGGCCAATTTGAAAATCATCAGCGAGATTGGCGCGGCGCATCAGGTCGCAACCATCCTCACTCTCGACAATGATGGGCACGGCACCCTTGTGGAACAAGCGATGGATATCGCCCCGGACAACACGATTGCTGCCCGTGACAAAGACGATATCGCCGCAATCCTTTACACATCCGGCACCACGGGCAAGCCGAAGGGCGCGATGCTCAGCCATGATAATCTGGCCTCCAACGCCCTTGTCATTCACGAATATTGGGCCTGGCAACCAGGCGAYGTGTTGTTGCATGTGCTGCCRATYTTTCATGTGCATGGATTGTTTGTCGCTCTGCATTGCGCCCTGCTAAACGGATCGTCTGTGATCTTTYACAATAAATTCGAGATCGAGCCGGTGCTGGCGGCGTTGCCTGAATGCAGCGTCATGATGGGTGTCCCGACCTTTTATACCCGGCTGCTGGACGACCCGCGCTTTGGCCGCGAGCAATGCAAGAACATGCGTTTGTTTCTGGCCGGATCGGCACCTTTGCTGTCAGAGACTTTCGATCTTTTTGAGGCCCGCACCGGGCATATAATTCTTGAGCGCTACGGCATGACCGAAGCCGGCATGATCACGTCGAACCCCTATCACGGAGAACGGATCGCTGGCGGCGTTGGCTTTGCCCTGCCCGGCGTTAAGGCCCGGGTTGCAGATGAAACCGGAACAGAAATTGAGACCGGCAAGCCAGGTGTTCTTGAGATCAAGGGCCCAAATGTATTCAAGGGCTATTGGGGCCTGCCGGAAAAGACCGCCGAAGAATTTCGCAGTGACGGGTTTTTCATCACCGGCGATGTGGCGACAATGGACAAGGGTGGGCGTATCGCGATTGTCGGACGCGCCAAAGACCTTGTGATATCTGGCGGATTCAACGTCTATCCCAAAGAAATCGAGAGCGAGATTGACCTCATTGATGGCGTCAGGGAATCTGCAGTGATCGGTATACCACATCCTGATTTTGGCGAAGGGGTGACCGCGATCGTGGTGCTTGAGACCGGCGCGACGGTGACAGCTGAAACTGTTACGGACTTTCTGGTCGAGAGGATCGCCAAGTTCAAACAGCCAAAAAAGGTAATTTTTTTATCTGAATTGCCCAGAAATACCATGGGGAAAGTACAGAAACAAACACTTCGATCCAATTATGCCGGGCTTTTTGCTGAAGGAACTTAGCCGCGACATAAATGCTGGCAAAACCTGCTGTCTACATCTCTACAACCTATACGTTAGGGAAGTAGTAACTATTATCAAAAAATTAAACATAAAAGCCTTTCTTCAACGCTGAACAACATGTTCGCGGGCATGAAAGGCTTTCCAATGTCATCTTTGTTAAATTTTAATTTCAATATATCGCAACGGCTCATTGCCAGTTTTGCATTTTTTATCCTTCTTCTTGTTGCTGCGGTCAGTGTTTCGATCTGGGAGGTATCGTTCATCAAGCAGACAACCGATCGGATCGTGGGATTGCGCACGCCAACGGCGCAGGCCAGTAGCGCCCTGACAAACGATGTCAACGCATCGCTCGCCTCTTTGCGCGGCTGGATGCTGACTGGCAACCCGGATTTCAAGACCGAACGGGCTTTGATCTGGGAAGAGATTGAACTCACCAGCCACGCCATGGACGAACTTTCAGTCAATTGGACCAATCAGGAAACTGTGGCCGAATGGCAGGAGGTTAAAGAAATTCTCGTGGAATTTGAAGCAGCGCAGGTCCGGGTTGAAGCCCTTGCCGGATCATCAGATGAACGACCGGCATTGGAGATTTTGGTACATGACGCAGCGCCGCAGACCCGTATCATGTCAACCTCCATTACGGCGATGATTGATCTTGAATTACGAGGAAATTCTGACGCTGCGGGCAACCAATTGCAATTGCTGGGTATGATGGCTGATGTGCGGGGCACGCTCGGTATGGGGCTAGCCAGCATCCGCGCCTATCTTCTCACGGGTGATGAAAAATTTGTCGCGGAGTTTGAAGAATTATGGGCCAAGAACGAACGCCGATTCAATGACCTTGCGCGATCAACAGGTATCATGTCGGGCGAACAAAGGGCATTGTTTAAAGACCTTTCAGAGGCGCGTTCAATTTTCTCGCCATTGCCAGCAACAATGTTTGCCATACGTGGTTCTGATCAATGGAACATCGCGAATTATACGCTCGATACAGAAGCTGCTCCACGTGCCCACCGGTTGATCGCGCTTCTTAGCGGGGAAAGACAGGAACAGGGCACCCGCGCCGGCGGGATGGTTGAAATCCAGAATGAATTGTTGATCGAGGATTCCCACGAAAACGCTGCCAATATTTCAATCCTACTGAATTTTCAGTGGATCGTTCTGGCCATTGGCATCGTTTTGGGTGGCGTAATTTCTTTCTTCACTGTGCGCGCCATATCTGCCCCGTTGCAGAAAATGGCCAGCGCCATGTTGCGGCTTGCGGAAGGCCAACTTGACACAGAAATTCCGGCGCAAAACCGCACGGACGAAATTGGTGAAATGAGTTCCGCAGTCCAGGTCTTCAAGTTAAACGCGATTCGTGGTCGTGAACTTGAGGCCGACCAGGAAGTCCAAAAGCGGAAAACTGAAGACGAAAAACGAAACCTCATGAACCAGATGGCCGATGATTTTAATTCAAGCGTCGGCAGCATTGTAGAAGCAGTCGCGACTGCGTCACAGGAATTGCAGGGCACTGCACAGACAATGACCAACATTTCAGATGAGACCAGTATCCAGGCGACCGCCGTTGCTGCTGCCTCGGAAGAAGCATCCGTCAATGTGCAAACCGTTGCCGCCGCCAGTCAGGAAATGTCTAGCTCAATCGGCGAAATCAACATGCAGGTGAATTCAGCGTCCAAAACTGCAAAGGCCGCCGTAATGGAGGTTGAGAAAACCGGTGCTGAAATGAAAATTCTTGCTGATACCGCTGACAAGATCGGTGCCGTTGTGGCGATGATTTCCGAGATTGCCGATCAGACCAACCTTCTGGCGCTCAACGCAACGATTGAATCTGCGCGTGCCGGAGAAGCCGGCAAAGGCTTCGCCGTGGTCGCGTCCGAAGTAAAAGGACTGGCGGGTCAAACTGCCAACGCAACGGAAGAGATCACGCTTCACATCGAAGCCATCCAGAAAGCAACGCACCAGGCCGTTATTTCCATGGACAATATCGGCAAGGTTATTGGCGAGGTCGATGAAATTTCAACGTCGATCGCTACTGCGATGGAAGAACAGGGCGCAGCGACACAGGAAATTGCCCGCAATGTTCAGGAAGCGGCTTCAGGTACCCAGGAAGTTTCATCCAATATTTCTGGCGTTACTCAATCTTCACAAGAAGCCGGTGCTGCATCAAGCCAGGTTATGAATTCGGCCAACGATCTTATGAATTTGTCCGAGACACTGAAAACCGAGGTCAATAAATTCACGTCCAACGTGCGCGTTGCCTAAATCAAGCGCATGTAGATATCAATCGCCCTGAAGCCATGCGACATAACACTGGCTTCAGGGTCTTGAAAATTCGCGACTGATCAGCATTTTCTGAACCTCGCTGGTGCCTTCATAAATTTGCAGGACGCGGGCATCGCGATAATATTTCTCAACCGGAAAATCTGAGAGATAGCCATAGCCGCCATGGATCTGGATGGCTTCAGAACAAACCCTCTCCACCATTTCTGATGCAAATAATTTGGCCATGGACGCTTCGCGTAAACATGGCAATCCGGCTTCTTTCATCTCCGCCGCATGCAGCGCCATTTGGCGGGCTGTTTCAATCTGCGTCGCCATATCCGCCAGTTTGAACGCAATCGCCTGATGATCGACCAACCGTTTGCCGAAGGTTTCGCGTGTCTGGGCATAGTCAATGCCTGCCGCCAGCGCCGCTTTGGCGATACCCACCGATTGGGCGGCAACCCCGATGCGCCCCGCCATCAGAAATGCGAGCGCTATCTTATAGCCTTCCCCTGGCGCGCCGAGAAGATCGGCTTCCGGCACCAGCATATCGTCAAGAACGATCTGGCAGGTATCGCAATTGCGATGGCCCARCTTCTCTTCTTCTTTAGCGACGATGTAACCTGGATTATCGGTTGATGTCAGGAAGCAGGAAATACCACGTCGGATATTCTTGGGGTCGGTCACCGCGACAATCATCGCGATATCAGCGGTGCTGCCGGAGGTGATAAATTGTTTGGTGCCGTTGAGAAGGTAGCCGCCATCAACCTTGCGCGCTGATGTTGTTATGGCTGAAGCATCCGAACCGGTATGTGGTTCGGTCAACAGGAATGCACCAATCAGCTCACCGCGTGCCATTGGCGGCAACAGCATCTTTTTTTGATCGTCAGTTCCGTATTCCTGCAAGGCCGCGCATACCGGCGAATTATGCGCACTCATCATGTTACAGACACCACAATCAGCGGCGGCGATCTCTTCGGTCACCAGAATGTAGCTGATGAAATCTGCGCCCGCGCCGCCAAATTCAGGCGAAACGCAGATGCCCATAAGGCCGAGCTTGCCCAGCTTTTTCAACACATCCACCGGAACGATATTCTCTTGCTCCCAGCGTCGTACATGGGGGGAGATCTCCTTTTGTGCAAAATCGCGGGCCATATCGCGGATCATTGTTTGCTGCTCGGYCAGGATCATGACGGAATAAACCTTTGTCTGTTACGGTGGCGCRCTGGAAGATTTGTCGCCCCAGCACGTCGTCTCGGCGATTCAATCAAAGCAAATTTGACTAGCCAAAGTACGGGTCTTGTCTGTATTTCTCAAGCGCGCGCCGTCGGCGATCAAACCCATCCCTTGGGCGAACCAATCCATGACCCTTTCAAATCCACCTTCAAGCATGTCTGGCGACAATCTGTTCAAAGCCGCTTTATGGATGGCTGGATGGCTGGTGGCCATGGCCACCATGGCAGTAGCGGGCCGCGAAACCGTTAGCCAATTGAGCGCWTTTCAGGTGATGTTGCTGCGCTCTGTCATCGGGTTTGTTTTATTGCAGCCATTGGTGTTTTCAGTGGGCGGGTATGGCGCCATGAAAACCAAGCACCCCTGGCAACATATCTGGCGCAACACGGTTCATTACGGGGCTCAATTTGCCTGGCTTGTGGCAATCACCCTGATACCGCTCGTTCAGGTTATCTCAATCGAGTTTACCATGCCAATCTGGACAGCGGTGCTGGCGGTCATGTTCCTTGGCGAAAAAATGAACAAATGGAAGTTGACGGCGATTGCGCTCGGGCTTGTCGGCGTCTGGATCATTGTTCGCCCGGATACCGGCAACATCGGAACCGGACAGGTGATATCCCTGCTAGCGGCGGTTGGTTACAGTATAGCCATCATCTTGATGAAATCATTGACGCGCACAGACGGCGTTGTTCGGATCGTTTTCTGGATGTTGGTCATTCAAACGWTCATCGGCATCATTCCTGCAATTTATTTCTGGAAACCTGTTCCCGACGATCTTTGGGGGTGGATTTTCGTTCTTGCTGTCTGCGGCACGTTTTCCCAATTCTGCATAGCCAAGGCCATGACCTATACCGACGCCACCATTGTTGTGCCAATGGATTTCCTGCGGGTGCCATTGACAGCACTGGCGGGGTGGATGGTCTATAGCGAAGTGATCGATATTTATACGGCAACCGGCGCTGCCTTGATTCTGATGGGGAACCTCTTGAACCTGAAAAGAACAAGCGCCAAGGCGAAGATTTAGGACCGACGGGCATGGCGCAAACATCATGGGATGTCATCATTGTCGGTCAGGGGTTGGCCGGAACAACCCTCGCCTGGCACTTGCAGGAAGCCGGGCAACAGGTCCTGATCATCGACGCCGATGAACCCGTCACATCATCAAAAATCGCCGCCGGGTTGATCACCCCTATCACAGGTATGCGGATGGTGTTGAGCTGGCAATATGACAAATTTCTGCCTGTGGCACGGGATTTTTACCAATCCATCGAGCAGCGCACCGGGCGGCATTTTTTTAGCGAACGAACTGCCATTCGCCTGTTTAAATCGGATGAAGAGCAAGCAAACTGGGCCAAGCGCGGRCAACGTCTGGATTATCAGGCGCATTTGGTTGCGCCGGCGCCAACGCCATTGCTTGACGCAAATTTGGCGGACGCCCGCAAAGGCGGCTTTGCCATGCATGCAGCGCAACTTGATGTCGCGGCGTATCTTGAGGCATCCCGCACGGCATTGGAATGCCAGCAGATGACACTCAATTGGCTGAAAGACATAACAGTCAAGCCGGACGGGGTATCGGTTGGTGACCTTCAGGCCAGCCTTCTTGTTTCTTGCGAAGGTTATGCCGCCACAGCCAATCCGTTTTTTTCCTGGGTGCCTTTCATCGCCGCCAAGGGTGACATATTGACCGTTCGGTTTCACGCGCCGGTGCCGCCGATTAGCCTGCATCGCGGCATCTGGATAGCGCCTACAATTGACTCTGAAATTTTTCGGATCGGGTCAACCTATGATTGGGAAAATCTGGATCAAGTACCAAACACAGCAGCCCGTGACGATATTGAGCGTCGACTGAAAGAGTTTTTTCAAGTGCCCTATACAATATTGGATCACAAAGCGGCTGTGCGCCCGATCATCAAGGAAAGCAAAGCTTATATCGGCTTGCATCCAAAACATGAGCAACTTGGGTTTTTCAACGGCCTGGGTTCAAAAGGATCATTGCACGCGCCCTGGTATGCACAACAATTCAGCGATTTTATTGTGCGCCACACGCCGATACCCGAAGAGATGAATGTAGGAAAGCATTTCGCCCAATGATACGCGCCACCGAACTTGCTCACCAATTGATGCGCCAGACCCTGCAACCCGGAGATCGGGTGATTGATGCCACTTTGGGCAATGGTCACGACGCTCTATTTATGGCGGAACTTGTCGGACCATCAGGGCATGTCATCGGGTTTGATGTTCAGCATGCAGCTCTGGTGGAAGCGCGCAAGCGGGTTGCCGGCCTGTCTCAAGTAACGCTCATTCATGCCGGGCATGAAATGCTGGGCGCATATCTGGAAGCCAACAGCAAGATTGATTTGGCTGGTGTCATGTTCAACCTCGGCTATCTGCCTGGAGGCGACAAGAGCGTTGTCACCAAGGGAGACACCACGTTGGCGGCGCTTGAACAGGCGCTTGGGTTTTTGGCTGTCCATGGTTTGATAACGCTGGTGCTTTATCCGGGCCATTCAGGNKGGGYGCAAGAGGCYGATGCGGTACGTTCCTATGGACAAAATCTGGGTCAAAATTACTCCGTAACCCAATATGCACGCATCAATGCCCTGACCCCGGCGCCTGAATTGCTTGTGATCGAGCGGCTCAAATAGGGTCAGGTTTCCAACTGATCGAGGATTTCCAGAAGCGACGACCGCAACGCCTGAATTCTCGTCTTGCTTACTTTGGCAAATAAATCCTTGTCCTGTTGCGAGATTCTTTCGGTGATTTTCTCCGCCAGTTTTCGCCCTTTTGCCGTCAACCTGACCTTTTTGCTACGCATGTCATTTTTGCTGGAAATTGTGCTGATCAGCATTTCGTCTTCCAGCTTCTTGAGAACTTTGGTGAGGCCACCTGAGGACARGAAATTTGACCGGTACAATTCGGTCGGCGTCAGGTTTCCCAGCGGTGCCATTGAACGCAAAGYTGCAAGGACCTCGAACGCAGCAGGTGTCAGTTCATAGTCTTGAATGACCCGGTTTGTCTGTGTGCGCGTGATGCCGTTCAGGCGGGCAAGCGCAATTACAATATCGGATTCAGAAGAGGTTACGCCCGGCCAATTATCGCCCAGCCGCTTGAGCAATTCCCGGGTGGTTTGCCGTGAGGTCATTTATTGCTTTCCGAACAAATCATTTATCATTGMGCAATCAACTTGCAGAAATGACAGGTTGCAAGATATTTATCTTTCTGGAAAGATAAATATTCCTGGCTGTTGTTCAATTGGTTTATCCTGGCCGGGGTTTGTTCGGTCTGAAAATTCTAGCCAGGGAGGCGGATTTATAATCCGCGGGAGATGTATGACCATATTAATCGCAGGCGGTGGCATTGCCGGATTGTCGCTGGCATTAACCTGCCACCAAATTGGTGCGCCGTTCAAGGTTTTTGAGAGCGTTGAGGAGGTGAAACCGCTTGGTGTCGGGATTAACCTTCAGCCAAGCGCGGTCCGCGAATTATACGATCTGGGACTGGAACCGCATCTCGACCGGATCGGCATCAAAACCCGCGATTATGGCATGTATACCAAAACCGGGCTCGAAATCTGGACCGAACCAAGKGGCCTTTGGGCGGGCTATAAATGGCCGCAATATTCGGTTCACCGGGGCATGCTGCACATGATGCTGCTTGAACAATTGATCGAGCGCGGCGGGCCGGATTGTTTTGAAACCGGATGGGAAGCAACCGGGTTTGAAAATGATGGCAACGGCGCGATCCTGCATTTGAAAAACCATGATGGCGAAACCCGCAGCGAGCGTGGTTCTGTTGTGATCGGTGCCGACGGTATCCATTCCACCATCCGCGCCCAGATGGCACCYAATGAGGGGCCACCGGTCTGGGGCGGGTATGTGCTTTGGCGCGGCACCACGCGGGCTGTCTCATACTTGTCCGGAGCCTCGATGGTGATGGTGGGACATGACGCCCAGCGGTTTGTGTCTTATCCCATATCGGAAACCGATCCCGAAACCGGCGAAGCGCTGATCAACTGGATTGCCTCGATTAAATACAACCAAGACCACAGCTGGAACAAGGAAGACTGGAACCGGACCGCAAAAATTGAAGACTTTTTGCCAGCCTATATAGACTGGAAATTCAACTGGTTCGACGTCCCAAAACTGGTGATGGCCAGCGACCGGATTTACGAATATCCGATGGTAGACCGCGACCCGCTTGCGCAATGGACCCATGGCCGGGTGACGCTGATCGGCGACGCCGCCCACGCCGCCTACCSGGTTGGCTCAAACGGCGCCGGGCAGGCGATTGTGGATACCAGAAAGCTGGGCGCCYGTTTTGTCGAACACGGCCTGACCCAAACCGCTTTACAGAATTACGAAGATGCRATGCGGCCCGCCACAACGAAGGTCATTTTGGCCAATAGAAGCGGCAGTGGCCCGGACGGTGTGCTGGATATTGTGGAAGAAAGATGCGGCGGKGTCTTTGACAATATCGAAGACATYATGCCGCGCCAGGAATTGGTGGATCACGCCGCCAAATACAAAAAAATCGCCGGATTCAGTATCGATGACCTCAACAATTTGCCGTCAACAATCGCACCAGATGCACATTATGCGGGATAGAAAAAAACGCATTAAAGTCCGAAATCTTCAATAAATCTGTCRATCTGATGCATCCGCTCATGCAAAATCGCCACGATACCTATGTCGCCATTGCCGAGTTTCTTCCAGTAGACGAAGTGTCTTTCATACCGAAAGAAGAATCCATCCACACCAAATTCAGCCGGTATTGGTCGGGACATTATCTCGTGGCTCGCAATTTTCTCAAAGGCCTCGAACAGACCGATTACATAGGTGTTCGCCTGTGCAACGCCCCACTGGTCGCGGGTATATTGATAAATCTGGTCGATGCGAAACGAAGCCGCTTCCTGAACACGTACGTTTGCCAAGGGCTCAAGCCTTATTTCGCGCAATAACATCCGCMGCCGAAAGGGGTGCATAAGAGGAATCAGACKTGGCGAAGGCGCGYGTCAGTTCCGCTTTAAGACGGTCAAACGTTAGCATCTCTGTCCGTTCCTTGTCGCGGCGGATGAGATCACGAATATATTCGCTTACATTTTCATAAGACCCTGCTTCGCTAACATTTGCGGAAACATACTCACTRAGAGCCCCRCTTAGTCGAACTGTCATTGTTGTGGTGCGTGCCATGGGTGAAACTCCATTGATATTGTATTCAATATAATCAAAATCGCACACACTACAAGAAACAGAACCCGACCATCATGCAAGTTCCCCCATTGGAGACCTGCCTGAAGCGAGTATCGCAAGATAAATAGTAGCGGGTTTTTAGCTGACACCCCAACGCGCAGCCTTGGCAAGCGCAACCGCGCGCCGGGCGGCCAACCCGCCCTCATCGGAGGCCTGAGCGAACCGAAGATAAGCCGCGAGATAAATAATGGCGGAGAGAGAGGGATTCGAACCCTCGAGACGGTTGCCCGCCTACACGCTTTCCAAGCGTGCGCCTTCAGCCACTCGGCCACCTCTCCACAATGTCCTGCATTGATTCTATAAAATTCATGCCGGACGCCGCGCACTATAACCATCCCGCGCGTTCGGGCAACAACGAACCTGCGATTTTGGCACACACAATCACACCTTTTATGTTTGGCCGATGATACTATATAAGCTGAGCTTACTTTCCGGGAATCTTGCAGGCGCATATCAGGAATAGAATTATGGTTTTCTTCCGCATTATCGGACTTTGGCTGATGGCCATGGCCTTCATCGCCATGGTGGTGGATGGCATCAAAAGCATCGCCGCCACCGGCATTGTCTTCACCCCGCTTGGTCAGGGATGGTTTTCGCTGCATCCGCCAAGCATCAATCTCCTGCAGGCAATTGTTGAACGATATACGCTCCCGTTTTTATGGGATCCGGTTTTGCTGACCGTGATGCTGGCGCCAATCTGGCTGGTGTTTGGCTTGTTGGGCGCGCTGTTTTTGTATATCGGACGAAAAAAGCGAGATGCGAGTATYKYSTWTRKYSWWKAMTRATYGAGNKMWTTCNNWARARARRWTTTTCTGAATGTTTTTCTCACGAAAACCCACAACAACCCCCTCCGCCGCTGATGCCTTGGCCGGGCGCGATGAAGCCATTCCGACAGCGCAGCRCCATTTCATCAATGAAAATGACCTCCACGCGCCTTATCCGAACGGCATGGAAACCGCCATGTTTGGCATGGGATGCTTTTGGGGCGCGGAGCGGATTTTTTGGGAAACGTCCGGCGTTTATGTAACGGCCGTCGGCTATGCCGCCGGGCATACGCCAAACGCCACCTATAATGAAGTTTGCAGCGGCCAGACCGGGCATAACGAAATGGTATTTGTGGTCTATGACCCGAAGGTAATTTCCTACGACAATTTGCTGGCTATTTTCTGGGAAGGCCATGACCCGACCCAGGGCATGCGCCAGGGCAACGACCACGGCACCCAATACCGGTCCGGGATTTATTATTATTCWGACGCCCAGCGCGACGCGGCCAAAGCTTCAAAAAAGGCTTACAGCGCTTCGCTTGGCAAAAAGGGTTTTGGTGGCATCACAACCGAAATTCTGGAAGCCAGTGCTTTTTATTTTGCAGAAGCCGCGCACCAACAATATCTGGCCAAAAATCCGGGCGGATWTTGCGGCCTGGGTGGCACTGGCGTCACCTGCCCCATTGGGACAGGTGTGGCCGGATAGGTTATTCCGCGTTCAATACATTTGTGCAGACTTGCGGTAAATCCGCGAGACGAACCGGTGGCCGTGGTGGCGGTGCCGGGCCTGGTGCCGGGGTATAAGGCGCATCGGTAAACCACCAATCAAGTGATGCGCCGCAACCATCACCMGGTGGTGGCGGATCCTGGTCTCTGCAGCCGCTTTGGCCGGGCGGGCAAGCCATGCGAACGTGAAAATGATAATGATGTCCGTACCATGGTCGAATTTTTCGAAGCCAATCCCGGTCGTTCCCGGCTGCTGCGCACAGGGCGCGTTTGATCGGGGGATTTACGAATATCCGCGCTACGCCCGGGTCGCGCGCGGCGGCTCTCAGCACCGCTACGTGRCCTGGTGTGAACAATGTCGGATCGACCATGCTCTTGTCCTCGGCTAGGACCGACACGGCGCTTATTGCGTTGCGCTCGGCTATTGTGTACCGGCGCGGTGGCGCTGGCATCATCCATATGTCGGCGTCCAGTCCGACTTGATGGCTGGCGTGCCCGGTTAACATCGGTCCGCCGCGCGGTTGTGACATGTCCCCGATCAGGAGACCGGGCCATCCGGCTTCCCGGTTTGCTGTCTCCGCCAGACGCTGCAACATTGCGACCAGATTGGGATGCCCCCATGCGCGATTTCGTGTGGGACGCATCGCTTGATGATACGGACCGTCTGCGGGCATCTGCACCGCGCCTGCCAGGCAACCTCTTGAGTAAAACCCGTTGGATGCCGGTRTCATGTTGGCGGGCACGGACACGTGTCCGAACAGTTCCTTGGCGGGCGGTTCGGCTGCTGCTRAGGGACTTTGCACGGCGAATACGGGGATTGCCAGCGCGATTGTCATTGCGAACTTTAGCAATTTCCGCGCGTGGTTTTGTGGCTTGTTGACGCGTCGCTGCAGGCCTCGAGCTGGTGTTCGAATYCGTGGCACCAGATTTTGTATCACTGTGACTGGTTGCGACATTTCCGCGATTGTTTTCTCCGCGATTGCGTTCATTGCTGGCTCTCCGGCGATTCACATTTCGGGTGGATGATACCAGCCTATTCGCCGATTGAGAATATGACTGCCAACTGGCATTGACCCGGTAAGGGTTATCGGCAGCGTTTTCCGTTGGTGCCAGGTGACGATTATCCCCGGTACGCGGGGCGTTGGCGATTTGCTCGATGCGGTAGAGATGCAACGGCGAATTTTCGACCAATGCAACCGGGGCCAGCCATTCCGGGCTATTGCCCGCTTGCAACCGGGACAACAGACCCTCAGGCGCGCGGGCCGCATAATCGCGGGCTTCGGTCATGCCGTCGCAATACAGGATATAGTCAACTTCGCTCGCATCCACCAATCCGCGAGCATGATCCGGTGACGCCATCAATACATCGATGGCCAACAAATTGCCGCGCATGTTGCGATGATACGGCGCAGCCATAACGCTATGGCTGGTATGCGCCAGGATATGTGGACCGAGATCGATAAACGACAGGATGACCCCAGGGGGCAGGCTTTGCAATGCCGCTAATGTTGCGGGCGAAACACAGTTTTTCGCAGCGCCGGTGTCAACGCCAGTTTCCGGCTTCATGAAAGACAACGCGTCAGCCGCGCCGATATAAAAACAATTATTGAGAACCAACCCTGCCACAAGAACCCGAAGGAACCGACGGGCAGCGTCTTTCTCACCAGACATGCGCCGATAAACCTGGGCCAGCATCCATGCAGATGCCGGGACAGCAAGTATGTTGGCGAACGTGATGCCGCGAATTTGCCAACAGGCAATTGCAATGCCCGCCAGAACAAACCCGTTGATGAAAAGCCAATTGGACCGCGTGTCTACATCGCTTTTAAACCAAGCGTAAATACCAATGATCAGAGCCGCCACAGGAAACCCGAAATAGGCCAGAACCCGGTCCGGTGATTTGGCGGCGAGATCGAAAACACTCTGGGCTTCAGACACATTGCTGAGCCACAAATCTACAAGTCGTGGGTCAACATCGCCGTAGGGACCAGAAAGGCATTGCGGGAACGAATAAAGCGCAAAACTTCCAACCGCTCCACCGATGATTGACGCCAGAACAAATCGGGCAGGCCGGTTGGCAAACAGTTTTCCCCGAGACGCCAAACCCAGCGCCGCGAGCCCCAATCCGCCAAGGGCAAAAACCATGACATGGGGCAAAGCCAAGACATCGCATTGCACTGCGCCAAATTGCGCGCGCGGCACGGTGGCGACAAAAACACCAACGACCGAAATAGCGAGCGACATGCCACAGAAAATCATCGTACGCGCCAATGCCGGGCCGGTCGCGACCCAGCAYAGGGTGAGGATCATGGGGGYCAGCAACATATAGGGCAAGGTTTCCAAGCCGATCGCCAGCATAACGGCGATAACGGTGCCCGAAATTGCCGCAGCCACCGGGCGTTCGCGCATATGCACAGCCAAGGCCAGCAAAGCCAGGGTCAGCACGATTTGCATATTATGATGGTCGATCCGTCCCGGCATAAACTGGGTCAGGGTAACAACGGTCGCCGGCGCAATTACAATGGCCGCGATCATGGCGTCTCGCCCGCCGATTTTTGAGGCAATAGACGCAGCCGCCGCCAAGGCCGCCAACAACAAGGCCAAAGGCCAGAGCGAAATGGTAAGTTTCTCGGCCAAACTTCTGTCTGTGAACATCTCGAACCCGCTAATCATGGCGGCAATCGGCGCGTCCACTAGCCGGGACCAATGCATCATCACCCCTTCAGGCGGGCTCAGACGGCGTTGCAGATTGTCAAACCAGCTTTGGCCCGCCATATAGTCACGCACCTCGACAAGGCGCATGGCGTCGTCATTTCCAAGCATATTGCCGTTGGAAATGTCATCATATCCACGCCCCAGAAGGGCCAGCGATACGGCCAACCAGACCCCGAGCAGCAATAAAATGGGTAGCAATCCGGTTCGGTTAAACTGTGGTTTTTCTCCCAAATCAGCGATATTGGGCCTTGTTGCGGTGATATCCGACATAAAAATTGTCCATAATTACTGTGTCTTAACCCTGACGTGACATGATTAGAATCGACTGCAGTTAAGTTTGCGTAACCAGGTTGTTTAGTAATGCGTAAGATTTCCGAATTTGACGGCATTGATATTGCCGTTGTCCTGCCCTGCCACAATGAAGAGATGACAATTGCCGCTGTTGTTAAGGAATTCCGCGCCGAATTACCCGGCGCTACGGTTTATGTTTTCGACAATGCGTCGAGCGACAATACAATTGCTGTGGCACGCGCAGCAGGCGCCACCGTTTATAGCGAACCGCGCAAGGGCAAGGGCAATGTGGTACGCCGCATGTTTGCCGACGTGGACGCTGATATTTATCTCATGGCCGATGGCGACGGGACATATGATACGTCGGGGGCGCCTGAATTGGTGCGCACCCTGATCCGCGAACGGGTCGATATGGTGGTGGCACGMCGGGCTGGTGTCGYTGAAGATGCCGGACGCAAGGGCCACGCCTTTGGCAACAAAATGTTCAACCAGATTTATGGTTTGCTGTTTGGGCGCGATTTTTCCGATATTTTCTCCGGCTACCGCGCCTTTACCCGCCGGTTTGTAAAAAGCTTCCCGGCCATTTCGCGCGGCTTTGAGATCGAAACCGAAATGTCGGTCCATGCCAGCCAGCTTCGGATACCAACGATTGAAATCGAACTGGAATATGGCCGCCGCCCTGAAGGCTCTGACAGCAAGCTGCATACCTTTCGTGATGGTGCCAGGATCCTGCGCACATTCGGATTGTTGTTCAAGGAAACCCGGCCGCTGGCATTTTTCAGCATTATCGGGGCAATGTTCGCTGCCGCTTCAGCATTCATCTCCTGGCCGCTGGTGGTTACCTGGCTGGAAACCGGTCTGGTACCCCGGCTGCCGACCGCTGTTCTTTCCACCGGGCTGATGACGACCGCGTTTATGTTGACTGCCTGCGGCCTTGTGCTGGATAGCGTCAGCCGCAGCCGGATCGAGCAGAAGCGAATTCTCTATCTCGCCGTCCCTGCCCTGCGCATTCARTAATGCAGCAAATCAAGCARATATTCCGCTTTGGYCTTGTGGGCGGCACYGGGTTTCTGGTGGATGCCKYRATCCTRCAAACCTTGCTTWYGASMGRYCTTGGCGAACCCTTCACGGCGCGGATCATTTCAATTGGCATAGCTGCTTTGGTGACATGGCGGCTSAACCGGGCTTTCACATTCAAATCAGAAGATGACAATCAGGTTGCAGAAGGGCAGACCGCAAAAGGGCAAGCCGCAGAAGGGGCGCGCTATGGCAGCATTGTCGCCATTTCAAGCGCCATCAATTATTTGATTTACGCGACCCTGTTACTTGTCTTTCCAAACCTCACGCCATTATGGGCGCTTGCCACGGCATCGGTCGGGGCCATGTTTCTGTCGTATCTGGGGTTCAGCCGGTTTGTTTTTCTCGGCACCAAAGCAGCGATTCAGCAAAACCGCTTGAGTGGCGAAGTCGCCAAATAGCGCCGCGGCCTAGTCTTCGCTCATCCGCAAGGCGGCGATGAAGGCTTCCTGTGGAATTTCCACCGAACCAAATTGGCGCATGCGTTTCTTGCCGGCCTTTTGCTTGTCGAGCAATTTCCGTTTTCGCGAAATATCGCCGCCATAACATTTGGCCGTGACGTCCTTGCGCATCGCCGCGATGGTTTCGCGGGCAATCACTTTACCGCCAATCGCTGCCTGGATTGGAATCTTGAACAAATGCCGAGGGATCAGCTCCTTGAGGCGCTCGCACATGACCCGGCCCCGGGTTTCAGCTTGCGCGCGATGCACCATCATCGAGAGTGCGTCGACTGGTTCCCCATTCACCAAAATCTGCATCTTGACCAGATTGGCCGCCAGATATTCGGTGAGTTGATAATCGAAACTGGCATAGCCCTTGGAAATYGATTTCAGGCGGTCRTAAAAATCRAAAACMACYTCATTCAASGGCAGATCGTAGATCACCATRGCRCGGGYRCCGGCATAGGTCAGTTCCACCTGGACRCCGCGGCGYTCCTGACAAAGYTTCAGGATCGATCCCAGATATTCATCCGGTGACAGGATCGTGGCACGAATCCAAGGTTCGCGAATTTCGCTGATCTTGACCACATCCGGCATATCGACCGGGTTATGCAATTCAATTTCTTTGCCATCCGTCATAGCCAATTGATAGACCACCGACGGGGCGGTTGCGATCAGGTCGAGATTAAATTCGCGCTCCAGCCGCTCCTGGATAATTTCCAGATGCAGCAGGCCAAGAAACCCACACCGGAAGCCAAAACCGAGGGCGGCGGAGGTTTCCATCTCGTAGGAAAAGCTGGCATCGTTCAGGCGCAATTTGCCGACAGCGGCGCGGAATTCTTCAAAATCCGCAGCATCTACCGGAAACAGGCCACAAAAAACAACAGGTTGGGCCGGGCGGAAACCCTCCAATGGCGTGATGTCACGGCCCTTCTTGTCCTCGACCACGGTATCGCCAACGCGGGTATCGCCCACATCCTTGATGGACGCTGTCAGAAAGCCGATCTCACCGGCGCCCAGCATCTCAACTTCTTCAAGTTTTGGCGTGAATACGCCGACCCGGTCGACAATATGAACCGCATCGGTACCGAGCATGCGGATTTTCATGCCCTTTTTAAGCGAACCATCGATGATCCGGACCAGAACGACAACGCCCAGATAGGCATCGTACCAGGAATCCACCAGCAAGGCCTTCAACGGATCATCAGGCTTGCCTTCCGGCGGCGGCAGGCGGTGGACAATGGCTTCCAGCACATCGCCGATCCCAAGGCCGGTCTTGGCCGATATAAGAAGCGCTTCACTGGCGTCGATGCCGATCACATCTTCGATTTGTTGCTGGATGCGTTCAGGCTCGGCTGCCGGTAAATCCACCTTGTTCAGGATCGGGACAATCTCGTGATCATTTTCAATCGCCTGATATACATTGGCCAGCGTCTGGGCTTCGACGCCTTGGCTGGCATCGACCACCAGCAACGAGCCTTCGCACGCAGCCAGCGAGCGGTTGACCTCGTAGGCAAAATCCACATGGCCGGGGGTGTCGATCAAATTGAGAATATAGGTCTCGCCATTTTTCGCCTTATAGGTGAGACGCACGGTCTGGGCTTTGATCGTGATCCCGCGCTCACGCTCGATATCCATCGAGTCGAGTACCTGCGCCTTCATCTCACGGTCRCTCAAGCCCCCGGTCTGAGAAATCARCCGGTCGGCAAGGGTCGATTTGCCATGATCAATATGGGCGACAATCGCAAGGTTGCGGATATGGGAAAGATCAGTCATCGGGGCGGTAATAGCAGCACGTGAGGCGCGGTCAAGCTAAGAAACCAAACGCGGCCTGTTCTGCACCTTCAGATCACATTGGCTTGATCCCCTGCTTCACATATTCCTGTTGTCAGGAAGACAATATAAGGTTCTAGCAGAYACGAAAAAACAGCTCGGAATTTGCCCAAATGACCCGTTCCAAAATTCTTTCTTTCGCGCTGGCGCTGATGATGATTGGCGCAGCAAATTTCGCGCATTCCTCCTCGCCCGCCCACGCCGCTGGCATTGAAGCCCGCGATGGCTGGGTTGTTGTGGCGACGGATCATTCTTTTGCTGATTTGGTGAGCCGGGTTGAGGTTGCAGCAAGCGACAACAAAATCGGCATTGTAACCCGGGCATCGGCGACAATTGGGGCCAAGCGTGTGCTCGATATCAATATCCCCGGCAACATGGTGATGGGGCTTTATCATCCGCGCTTTGCGGTACGGATGCTGGAGGCAAGCGTGGCGGCAGGGATTGAAGCGCCGATCCGGATTTATCTGACCGAGAATGAAGACGGCACGGCGACGATTTCATATAAAATGCCAAGCCACGTATTTGCCCCATACAGGGATGAAGGCGRCGCTGAACTCACAGCACTGGCGTCCGAATTGGATGAATTATTTGCCAGCCTCGTCGCTCAGGCGGCGGGCAACGATTAAATCAATCAGAAACATCCGAGCCAATCTGGCCATCGGCGGCGGTATCGTCTCCCCATTTGATACCTTTGTAATTGAACCCGCTTTCGATCGTCGGCTTGACGATGCGGAAAAAGGGCGAAACATCAAAGTCCCTCGGCGCGAACAGGGAATGGTGGCGGATATGCATGATTTCGTGGCGCGAATAATAGCTCCGCACCCGGGGAGAGGGATCGTCGGGGGATGAGATTAACGGCAAGATCGGGTAGCGGATTTTCTGAAATGCCGCCGCGATCATGGTCGAGCAGATGGCGCGGGTCNRSGKCKYCGGMSSCWRGCNGCGNATCRYSCNRCGKCNGSCWGCSGNAKCKGKWYYSSYRSSGTCGGAATCATATAACGCAGCAGATCAAAAATATTACGGGTGTCGTATTGGTGGCCGATCCGGCCGATCACATGGTTCACCACTATTTCACGGTCTTCTTCCGTCAGATTGACGGGCCGACAGATGCGGGTGTTGAAAGTCTCATATTTCGAGAGCGGCACGGCGATTACGCCTTCGCGTACATCGGCTTCCACCAGACAGGGTTGTTCGCCGGTGCCGCCGGGCACCGGCATTTCCCCCACATAAATGGCGGCGTGGGACCAGGTCGACTGGGTCAGGTATTTAATCGCGGCGGACAATTTCTGATTGCCCTCGACAAGAAGAATATCACCAGGAACGAGCGTTGCCCGCAGAATGGCAGGATCAGACGGGGTATAGGGCTCGTAGCCTGATACCTCCGACTGAACGACGCCGGTAATCAACCGGCCTAAACGGTCCAGAAAAGAATTGAAAATGGCCATATCCATGACCTCCCAAAGATCACCTTTGGGATAAGCATACAGGTACAATCAGGAAGAAATGTTTAACTGCGCAACTTGCCGCCGGTAACCTTCTCGACCTGGGCAACAATTTTCGCGGCTACAGCTTCGATTTGTTCGTCGGTCAGGGTTTTATCCCGTGGCTGCAAGGTGACTTCAAGGCCAAGCGACTTATTGCCATCGCCAAGTGCCTTGGCGGCGCGTTCACCTTCAAACAGATCGAACAATTTAACCCCGGTGATCAGGTTTTTATCAGCACCGCGCGCAGCACGAACCAAGTCACCAGCCGCAACACTGTCTTCAACGATAAAGGCAAAGTCGCGCTTCAACGGTTGCAGATCAGATGCATCAAGCGCCGGGCGGGTGCGGGTAGCACGGGCGCGGGGTGCCGGGATATTATCGAGAAACACTTCAAAGCCGACAATTGGACCTTCAACATCGAGCGCTTCAAGCGTGCCAGGGTGAATTTCACCAAAATAAGCCAGCACATTTTTGGGGCCAAGTTGCAATGCGCCAGAGCGGCCCGGATGATACCAGGCTGGAGCTGCATCGTGGACAACAAGACTATCCACCGGTGCGCCGGCTGCTGCTAGCGCTGCAATTGCATCTGCTTTGGCGTCGAAAATATCCACATTGCCGGAATTCTCAGACCAGTGCCGGCCGCTGCCCGCCATATGGGCGCTGGCGCGACGGATGCCGGCTGCCGCCATATATTGTTCAGTTTCGCCGGTGCCTTTATAGCCCGGTCCGACTTCAAAAATTGCGGCTTCCGGGTACCCGCGATCGGCATTGCGCTGGGCAGCAATGATCAATCCCGGCAACAATCCAGGGCGCATGTTGGATAATTCGTTCGAGATCGGATTGGCCAGAACCAGATCTGCTCCACCACCGCCAAAGGCTTTGGCCTGTTCTGGAGAGATAAACGACCAGGTCACGGCCTCATTCATCCCGCGCGCAGCAAGCGTGCGACGGGCATTGAACCGGCGGCGTTGGGTAAGCGTCAGGATCGGTTTTGCCACATCGTTGAGGCGCGGCATCGGAATTGCCTTGATCCGGTCGACGCCGGAGATGCGGACTATTTCTTCRACCAGATCGGCCTTGCCATGRATATCAGGACGCCATGACGGGACGGCGACCCTGAAATTTTTCTCAGAACCACCACCGGCGACCCAGAATCCGAGCATACCGAGAATAACTTTTGATTCCCGCGCCGKCATATCTAGCCCTGTGAGACGCTTCACTTCGGATACTGGAAAYTCAATAATTTTTTCAGGAGCAGGAACTTCGCCAGCAACAACGATTTCAGCCGGTTCGCCGCCGCAAAGTTCGAGAACCAGTTTGGTCGCCAGTTCGATCCCCGGGATTGTAAAAGCCGGATCAACGCCACGTTCAAACCGGTAGCGGGCATCAGACATGATGCCCGTGCGGCGGCCTGTCATAGCGGTACGRATCGGGTCAAACAAAGCGGATTCRATAATCACTTCGGTGGTTGCTTCGGTGCAGCCGGAGGCGACACCGCCCATAACACCGCCAAATCCAAGCGTATTGTTGTCGTCGGCAATGACGCACATTTCGTCATCGGCGTCATATTCTTTGCCGTCAAGGGCCAGATAGCTCTCGCCCGCTTTGCCAAGCCGGGCGTGTAGCACACCCTCAACTTTGGCCGCGTCATAAACATGAAGCGGGCGGCCCCGGTCGTAGCAAACGTAATTGGTAATATCCACAAGGGCATTGATCGGGCGCAAGCCGATTGCACGCAACCGCCGCTGCATCCAGGCCGGGCTGGAGCCGTTTTTGAGGCCCCGTACCAGACGACCACCAAAGGCCGGGCAGGCGTCAGCGGTCTTGGCATCAAACCGCAATTCGATTTTCAGGTCCGACTGGAATACAGGCTTTACCTGTTCCGGCGGAACATCCTTGAGCTTGCCAAGGCCCGCTGCTGCCAGATCCCGGGCGATGCCGTAAACGCCAAGACAATCAGGCCGGTTCGGGGTGATCGCGATTTCGATGACCGGGTCATCAAGCCCCATCAGGCTGGCGAATGGCATACCCACTTCGGCGTCGTCAGCAAGTTCGATGATGCCGTCATGCTCGTCTGACATGCCCATTTCGCGTTCAGAACAGAGCATGCCGTTAGATTCAACGCCGCGGATTTTGGCAGGCGTCAAAACCAACCCGGAGCTTGGAATGGTYGAGCCTGAGGGCGCAAACACGCCCTTCATGCCAGCGCGCGCATTGGGCGCACCGCAGACAACCTGCACGATTTCGTCGCCAGTATTGACCATGCAAACMCGCAACCGGTCGGCGTCTGGATGCTGCTCGGCAGATTCCACGTAAGCTACCCGGAAGGGTGCGAATTTCGCCGCCGGGTCATCGACCTCTTCAACTTCCAACCCRACCATGGTGAGCATGTCGGTRATTTCAGCCARCGTCGCRTCTGTTTCCAGATGSTCCTTGAGCCATGAGAGAGTGAATTTCATTTATTGTCTCCCTAGCTCGATAATCCGCCAACAAGCCCTGGAATATCCAGTGGCTTGAAGCCGTAATGGTTRATCCAGCGGCTRTCRGCATCAAAGAATGCGCGCAGGTCAGGCATGCCRTATTTCAGCATGGCGATCCGGTCGATCCCCATGCCCCAGGCAAAACCCTGATACACTTCCGGGTCGAGGCCGCAATTGGTCAACACGTTGGAATGGACCATGCCGCAMCCRAGRATTTCGAGCCAGTCATCGCCTTCGCCAAAGCGCACTTCGTTGCCATCACGACGGCAATTGATGTCTACTTCAAGGGACGGCTCGGTGAACGGGAAATAGCTGGGGCGGAACCGCATTTTCACTTCTTCAACTTCGAAAAAGGCTTTGCAGAATTCTTCCAGCACCCAGCGCAGATGACCCATATGCGATTCTTTGTCGATCACAAGGCCCTCGATCTGGTGAAACATCGGGGTATGGGTTTGGTCAGAATCGCACCGGTAGGTACGGCCAGGCACGACGATCCGGATTGGCGGTTCGACTGTTTTCATGGTGCGGATCTGGACCGGGCTGGTATGGGTCCGCAACAGCATCCGGGAGCCGTCTTCCTGTTCACCAAAATAAAACGTGTCGTGCATCTGGCGGGCCGGATGTTCGGCTGGAATATTTAGCGCTGTGAAATTATTTTCGTCATTCTCGATATCGGGGCCTTCAGCAATTGAAAAACCCATATCGGAAAAAATCGCGGCGACCTCGTCAACCACCTGGCTGACCGGATGGATACGCCCGTCCTGCAACGGGCCGGGGCGAACCGGCAGCGTGGCGTCGACTTTTTCAGTTGCCAACCGGGCTTCAAGAGCTTCGCCGCGCAATTCAGTGCGGCGGCTCTGGATCGCATCGGTTAACCGGGCCTTGAGGCCGTTAAGCGCCGGGCCCATGATCTTGCGCTTACCAAAAGTAGATACGCTTGCTAAAACTTCACACGCTTTCTTGCTCTTAGGCACTCTTTTTATGATTATAGGAATGATGCAAGATTACTCGAAACTTATTTTGGCATCATCTGTTTTTCTGGGTATCGGGTTTTTGACTTTGATTGTTCCTATGCTTATAAGCCTAAGAAAAGTCGTACATGTAACGGCGAGTGTAAGAGCAATAATTACAAGTTTGATTTTTGCAGTTATTATAGTTTTAATGGGAATGCACTTGCTTGCATCATATGGAACCGGTAAGTTTTCATCTCTACATGTACTCTTTGCAAATATTCATAGTGTATGGGCAATTTTTGGTTTTGCAGGGGTTTTAATTATCGGTGTATCATTTCATATACTTCCGATGTTTTATGTAGCTCCAAGATTTAAGAAATTTTGTAAACAAAAAGTTGTTTGGCTTATTTCATTCGGTTTAGTTTTATGGTTGCTGTTAAACGCATTCCTTGATTCTTATTCTTTAATAGCAAAAATATG
>JAESRU010000231.1 GCA_016764455.1 Hyphomicrobiales bacterium
CGATTCTATCGCCATAAGCAATGGCAGCAGCATCGGCCGCAATGCCGCCAGCAAGGGTCAGGTTCTCGGCGATGCCGGGGCGGATACAATCACGATCAATTACGGCTTGGTGGGTGCTTCAGGCGCCGGGACGGTCTCTGGTGGAGCGGATAATGATAGCATCGCTCTGAGCAATAATACCTTTGTCGGCAACTTAGCCGGCAGCACGGGCCAGGTTCTCGGCGATGCCGGTGCTGATACCATCACGATCGATTCGAGCAGTGTGGGTCGGTTTGGCGCCGGCACGGTCTCCGGTGGCGCAAACAATGACAGCATCGCACTAAGTAATGGCAGCTTCGTCGGCCGCTCTGGCGGCAGCACGGGTCAGGTTCTCGGCGATGCCGGCAACGACACGATCACGCTTGCCAATACGACTGTCGGTGTTACGGGCAATGCCACGGTGGACGGCGGCACAGAGAATGATTCCATCGCCTTGTCGGCTGGAACCAATGTGGGTGCCAACGGTCGGATACTTGGTAATGCCGGGAACGATACGATCTCGGTTGATAATAGTGTCATCCGCAACGCAGCCGCTGTGTTTGATGGCGGTGCGGATACTGACCAGCTAACCTTTACCGCTAATGCAAACGCAACCGTGAACCCGGGTGAGTTTGTCAATTTCGAGCTTCTCAGAAAAGGCGGCGCTGCCAATCTCACATTGACCGGCAATCAGACCTTTGCCACCTCGACGACAGTTGCTGCCGGCTCACTGACCCTTGGTGGTGGCACCCTGACCACGGGCTTATTGGACATCCTCAATGGCGGCACGTTCATTCCCTTCTCGACGGTGATCGGCAACGTCAACAATGCTGGCCTGGTGTCGCCTGGGGGTGGCAACAACCAGGATACCTTGACGATCCAGGGCGACTTTACCCAGTCGGCGACGGGCCAGCTGGATATCGACATTTTTGCCGCCAATGGCGTCGCTGATCTGGTGGCTGTGACAGGGACCGCGACGCTGGGTGGCACGCTTAACCTGATTATCAACGGGGTGATCGCACCCACCAACACCTATACCATCCTCACGGCAACGACGGTGGCAGGCACATTCGCCACCGTCCAGCAAACGGCGGCCATCGCCCAGACGGTGACGGTCAACCCAACCAATGTTGTTTTGGAGCAATCGGTCGATTTCGCCGCCAATGCAGGCACCCCGAACCAGATCGCCACCGGTGCCAATCTGAATGATATCCTCCTGGCGGGCGGCGCAAGCGGTAATCTTCAGGCGGCGATCAACGCGATTGGTGGCATCGTCGATATCGCGACCTTCCAGACAGCGCTCGACCTGCTGCATTCGGAACCCTATCTGGCGCAGCTTTTGACCAGTTGGTACAACGCCCAGAATTTTGCCCAATCGATGATGAGCTGCCCGGTGACAATCGATGGCTCAGTTGCGATCGGCGTTGAAGGCGAATGTTCCTGGGCGCGGATCGAAGGCCGCAGCTTTGATCAGGACCGCACGGCTGCCAATATCGGCATCGAGGAAAATGTCCTCAGCTTCAGCATCGGGGCACAGTTTGCGATTGCCGAGAATGCTTCAAACGGCGTCTGGCATCTGGGGCTTGGCGCTAATTACGAATATATCGAATCCGACATCGATACCCGCGCTGCAAGCGAAGGCCACCGGATCGCGCTCGCGGCCTCTCTGAAAGGCCAATGGGGCGACACGACGTTATCGACCGTCCTTACTGCCAGCTATGGCAGCTTCGATATGGCAAGGTTTATCGTGTTGCCAGGCTTCACGGCGACCGCATTGGGCGAACAGGATGTAAGCCAGATCGGCGTCTACACGCGCCTTGCCCACAGCTTCATCCGCGACACCCATTATATCCGCCCGATGATCGATCTCTCGGCCAATTATATCCATACGGGTTCCTTGACCGAGACCGGCGCCGGGGCCCTTGGCCTCAATCTGGCAAGCACCGGTGAGTGGATATTTGCAGCAACGCCTGCGATTGAATTCGGCGCTGATATCCAGCAAGCCTCCGGCACCACAATCAGACCGTTCTTGCGTGCAGGCGTCACCTTCCTTGGCAGCGATCAGGCATCCGTCGCCACCAGCTTTATTGGTGCGCCAGCAGGCGTCACTCCGTTCCGGGTCACCAGCAATTACGACAACGTCTTCGCTGTGATCGAGACCGGTGTGACCATCATCAACAATGACGGTCTTGACCTGAAGCTCAATTACAGCGGTAATTTCGGTGAAAACACCCAAACCCATGCCGGCGGATTCAAACTCAGCTTCGATTATTAGAGGCAAAACGCGGCGGGTCCAAAGCCCCCGCCTCCATGATGCCAAGCGTCTGCAACTGATGCGGTATTCGCCTGGGCAAATAGAGAAATTCATTATCTCGACAATCGGCAAGGCGTGCGGCGCAATCGCATAGCAGCACTTGTCGAATGGTGGCAAATCGCAGTCAAAACCACAATTGTTATGGTTCAATGTGTCCTTCTATCAAATTTCTCTGCTGCGAAAAAACTTGATAAAGGTAATCCATAAGTGCGCGAACACGGGGGTTGTTGCGCACGTCTTCGTGGGTCAATACCCAAATTTCCATATCTGGCTTAAGCGGTATCTCTGGAACCCGAACCAGCCCAGGCAAAGTTTCGCCGACAAAACAAGGGAGAATGCCAATCCCGTGCCCATTGCGAAGGGTATCTGCGACCACAGATAGCGAATTTGAACGAAAAGCAGTCCGGGCATGAAGCTGCGGGTCAATTTCTGGTGCGTAATCGAGTGCAATCCAGCGGTCAAGGACAGGGCGATTATCCAGGTAAGTTTGCGACGCGTAGCCTGCCAAAGGGCTGTTCGCTACCTTGCGCCCAAATGCCTGATCTGGAGGTGTATTCGTGATGCGCACAATCACATCCGCTTCGCGGCGGCCCAAATTTGTTAGCGTCGAAGTCGTTTCAACGATCAGGTTGATCAGCGGGTGACGCTGCATAAACGCATTTAGCGGTTCTGCAAGAATGCAGTGATACAGATCTTCCAGCAAAGAAAACCGTATTGTCCCGGCAAACCCGTACTCATTGGCAAAAGCCGCGCGATCAATCGCCGCAACATTTTCCGCCACGCTATCCACAAAACCGATGATGCCTTTGGCAAAATCGGTGGCGTTGTAACCATCCCGGCCTCGTTCAAATAAAGTATGGCCCAGCTCTCCCTCCAGAACACGGATGCGGCGCGAAATGGTTGCGTGCGTTGTGTTGAGCGAGGCGGCGGCTTCCCGGATTGAGCGTGCGCCGATCATGGCTTGAAAAATGCGAAGGTCGTCCCAATTTTTCATGGCTTAAAAACAATCCACTTTGTCACATAATTGGATATTTTTTAGCATGACGGTTTTGCCTAATCTAGGTCTTTGATGAAAAGGAGAGACGATGACATATGAAATCACATTGCTAAGCGCCGACATCCGTAACCCGATGGATGGCGAAATGCGAATTGGGCTGGAGCATGACGGAAAGCGCGCGGCCGAAGTCGAATATCATTGGACCGCGAAGCAGTTTACAGCGGTTTTTCACGGCCACGCACCCTCGATGCCTTCGCCAGCCCACCCGACAACATTTATCGAACGGCCCATAGCGGCAATATACGCATTGAAAACCGACGCCCATCGACTTCCCAGCGATGTGTTCAACGACAACCGCGTTTTCATGACCACTGAATCAAAGGATTAGCCCAATGAAAAAAATGAAAATGATGATCGCTCTTGGTGCCACTATTTTTTGGGCAGGAGCAGGGGCGGCGACAGCGCAACAAATTGGTGTTGTCGGACTGTACCAGAACGGTCAATCTCTGAACAATACAGCAATATCCGATCTCGGGTGTGTTGTTCAGCGCAATGGCGCCATTGTTGCGATGCAAGGCATGCTTTCACCATCGTTGACCCAACCGGATCAGTTCATTGTGCTGGCTTGCGAACAATCGGTTTTGGAGAATTCTGAACGTCGGGCTGTTCTTGCTGGTCTTTTTGCAGGCGGCGAGCCGATTGCCCTGTTTGAAGGCGCGTTGACCGATTTTGAAGTGCCCGCAACCACCCCTGATGTTGCCGAACGACAATATATCCTCAAGCTTGGTTACTACAACAACATCGATATCGATGCTCGCAATGCAGGCCTGACGGCGCTGGGAGCAAAAGCTTCACAACGCGAGGGCCATTGGGGCAATGAATCGTTCCTGCAGGTACACAGAGCTTCAGGCATCGCGACACCAGACGAAGTCGTAATTCTCTATTACGAGACCGCCGAGATCGGTGATAAATTTCGCGATTCTAATCCCGACATCCTGGAAGAGGTGACGGCGTTTAATGCCGCCCATCTAAACGGGTTTGTTTATCTGATTGGAGCAGCTAGTGAATGAGCAATGGAGTTTGCGTCTAGTGGCATAGTCAGAGGGAACCGCTTGAGCGGGCGCGGGCATTTCATAGCTTTGTTGGAAAAGAAATCCACGTCAGCTTCGAAATGTGGAAAATTTGCCACAAGAACGCAAAACTGATGTCAGCCATGAAAGGGGTTGGCAACGAAGCACGTCAACACCCGCGCCACTGCCTCAACGTCACCAGATTTCCAGAAAAATCATGGGTCAGTTTCGCAATGAAGCGATCGCTGTGTGGTTGAACGGAACAACTACAATCTGACCCAGGGGAACAACCTAACTGCGCTCGACGGCAACAATTTAACGTGACAATGTTGACGCTATTGCTGACTTGTCCAACGTCAGTCAGGTTGTTGCCGTGGCAATACAAATTTGCGGCCACCCGGAAGGAAATTCTTATGAAACAACCTATGTTAATCCAGGGCGGAAACGCCTTGCTACCTGGAGAATTGCAATTTAGGCGCGCAGATATTTTGGTCGAAAATGGCAGGGTTTCTGCTATTGGCACAGGGTTGGAAGTGTCAGATGACGTCGAGATTTTTGAGGCTGCCGGGAAGCTGGTAACCCCTGGTCTGATCGATTTTCATATGCATGCATTTCGTTACGGTCATTACCTGTCGATCGATGCAGATGAAATTGCTCACCGTTCCGGTACCACGACATTTGTAGACGCCGGAACTACAGGTTCTCTCCATTTCAWGGCTTTCCGTGAATTCGTGATCAAAYCGGCTCAGGCCAATATATTGGCCTTCCTCCATATCTCGGCGATAGGGCTGTTCCCCGTCAGCAATCATGAGACAGAATGWTGAGATTGAATAAGAGATGATTTTTGGTTCATCGTAGCGCTTAAGGAGCGAAGATGAGACATAAATCAGGAACCCRMGGATCGGGTTCAGAAAAGTTGATCMGRAYMATCARACGCAAGMCCCGCCGCCAGTATAGTGCCGAGGAGAAGATCCGCATTGTRCTGGATGGCCTGCGCGGYGAGATGAGCATAGCGGAACTGTGCCGCCGTGAAGGCCTGGCTGAAGGCATGTATTATAAATGGTCGAAGGAGTTTCTTGAGGCGGGTAAAAAGCGCCTGTCCGGTGATGTAGTGCGTGAGGCCTCAAGTGATGAGGTCAAAGGCCTGCGCCGTGAAGCGCGTGATCTGAAAGAATGCGTGGCTGATCTTACCTTGGAGAACCGGCTGCTCAAAAAAAGCATGATCGGGGATGGGGGGATATCGAATGAGGTATCCGGCGTCCGAGAAACTGGAGATTATCCGTATTGTTGAAAGATCGCACCTGCCTGCCAAGGTGACCCTTGATAAGCTGGGTGTCTCACGACCAACCTTTTACCGCTGGTATGATCTGTATCAGCGGTTTGGAAAATTGGGACTGGAAGATAAACGTTCCGGTCCCAACCGGGCCTGGAACCGTGTGCCGGAGACTATCCAGAAGCAGATCATTGATCTGGCCCTTGATCGCTCGGAATTGTCTCCGCGTGATCTG
>JAESRU010000088.1 GCA_016764455.1 Hyphomicrobiales bacterium
GGGGGCAGTCAATAGCGAACCCGTCTCGTCTGAAGTTCCCTGTTAAACAGGAAAATACAGGGAAATAACGTAGTTTTGGACAAAAATCCTGAAATTCATGTAAAAAAATGGCGCAAATACAGTGGGTTACAGGTGAATTCCCTAAGAAACATAGCAGGGAATTTTATTGAGATATCAGGAAAAATATTGGGAGGAATAGGGTATTAGGCTGAGAAACAAGGAAACCTTTTTTCATAATATCTATGACTCAGTGATCTGATAAAAAGCCTTGTATTTGTATATACAAAAATTCATACAATATATGAAGATACTTGGATTTGATTGGGACACCGGGAATTGGCCGAAATGCGGAAAACATGGTGTTTCAAAATCAGAAATTGAATCCGTCTTTAAAAATGGACCCGCTATCCAGCCTGACCCATTTCTCCATGAGGAGCGATTGCGGGCAATAGGGCGCACTGACGAGGGCTGTTTTATATTTACGGTCTTTATGTTGCGATCCATAGATGATGGTGACCTTATTCGGCCAGTATCCGCCCGCTACATGCACAAGAAGGAGATTGTCAGTTATGAGCGCCAAACAAAGGCTTAAACCCCTACCGCGTCTGAAGACAGACAAGGAAGCTGAGAGTTTTGTTGATACGGCTGATCTGTCTGAATTTGATCTTTCGGGCTTCAAACCGATCAATTTTGAATTTGAGAATAAAAGCGAGACGATCAGYATGCGTTTTCCAAAAAGCCAACTCGCGGCTGTAAAAGCTGAGGCCAAAAGGCGCGGTATTCCCTACCAACGCTTTATGCGCGAAATGATCCAAAGAGGTATGCAGGCTTTGCATTCTTAACGTGYAATTAGAGAAAAAGGCAGGCATAAAAACCTATAGATGACAATTCCCTGTCATCTAAATCGCCGCGATCACTTCAAGGAAAGCCGTTCACAGGCGGCTTGTCGAATGGCAGCAACTCTTCGCTTGATAGTAGTTGAGATGGAGCGTAGACCAGCAAATTTTTTCATCTTAAAATACCGGAATTGTCTATTGAAAATGCCTTATGGTGCGGATTAAAAATACTTAGACTAAGGCCATTCGGGCTTTCATTTTAGGTGTGTGTCGGGTGATATGGAAATGGATATTCAGCAACTTCGCTACTTCATTGCGGTGGTGGATCACGGCAGTTTTTCAGCTGCTTCGAGCGTCTTGAATATTTCTCAACCCTCGATCGGGCAACAGATACGCAACCTTGAAGAAGAGTTGGAAACGACCCTGTTCAATCGTCACTCTAGAGGAACCAGGGTAACGGGGACTGGCGCAAAACTCGAGGAATATGCGCGTGATATTATTGATCGCGTAGACCGGGCAGCGCGCGCAATTCGTAATGAAGCGTCWGATCCTTCAGGCGAAGTCAGGATCGGCTTGACTGTGTCGGCATCTACACCCCTGGCAGTGCCGATGGTCTTGGGAAGCGGCAAACAATAYCCMCAYATCAGCCTGTCWATCACCGAGGCACTCAGCCATCATCTGGTCGAGCAGATACTGCATGGAGACTTGGATCTGGCCYTGGCTTATGTMGGMGAATTCCCCGACGGGTTGCGGGGCGAAGCTCTTGTACAGGAAGATTTTCAATTTTGCGTTGGCGCCAATCATCCAATGGCCGGTGAAACCGAAGTCAGAATGATCGATGTGCTCAAACATAGCCTCATGCTGCCACCAGAAACACATATGCTTCGCAGRCAGGTTAGCGAGGTAGCGCAAAATCTGGGTGTTGATCTGAAAGTKGGAGCCGTGGTCCAATCCGTTGGAACCATWGCGGATYTGGTGGAGAACGATATCRGCGCTGCCATTCTGCCGTACTCCGCGATTGCTGCCAAGGTGGCTTTGGGCAAGATCAGTGCGGCTACAATTATCGAGCCAACGCTTACAAGAACAATGTCGCTAATCTTCTCKTCCCGGCGYGCCATGAACAATGCCGAACTTGCGATSAGCGATWTMATCAAGCAGCAAGTGAAGYTGCGCATCCGTGAAGRGACGTTCAAATGGCGCGTTCCGAAGCGAGACATATGAGCAGAAGTGTTCGCCGCAATTATCACACCGAAAAACTCACAATTTTACGCGTCCCAATAGCCAGGGCTGGAACCGGTCTTTTCTTTGCTAAAGGCTAAAGCTTTAGCAGGTCAAGTTTCGCTCAYCTTGCGCTGAATRCGACTTCGCTAGAGTGTTTCTCTCAAYGGCATAGTTGCARAGCTCAATGGAAACAGCAGACAATGACAAAGAAATTTGACGCGATTATCATTGGTTCGGGACACCATGGTCTGATCCTGGGGACCTATATGGCAAAGGCGGGTCTCAATGTCCTGCTGACTGAACGGCGGCTCATGTATGGCGGCGGGCTCAATACAACCGAAGCCACGCTCCCTGGTTTTTACCACAACCTACATGCGATCAACCATTTCCATATYGMRCAYACGCCCTGGTATCGCGACCTCGAGCTGAATGAAAAGGTTCCCTAYATCACSCCGCGCTACGAATTTGGSCARCCYCATAARGATGGCAGCGCTCTGGTATTTGGCCGTGATATTGAAGAGACATTGGCGAATATCTCGCGCTTCTCGGAGAAAGATGCAGCAACCTTCCGTGAGTGGAATGCCAAAGCTGAGATCATCACAAAAAAAATCTTCCTGCCCGAGCGATATGCGGAGCCGCTGCCTGCTGCCGAGCGCGAAGAAATTCTCGGTCAAAGTGCCTTGGGCCGCGACTTTCTTGATGTCTGTAACCGCCAACCGTTTGAGGTGGTGGATGAGTTGTTCGAGAATGAACATGTAAAATTGTTGTTCCTCTTCAAGGTATCCCTGTTTGGGACCTGGCTGACCGACACAATGAATAAAACCAGCCCGATGGGTTCGGTGATCCGCGCGTTTGATTTGAAAACCGGATATCAGCTCTGCAAAGGTGGCAGCTTCAACCTGGCCCGTGGCCTGATGGAGCGTTTCATCGAGGCTGGCGGGACATTCTGGAATCAGGCCGAAGTAGACAGGATCATCGTGGAAGGGGGGCGTGCAACGGGTGTCGAATTTTCTGATGGGCGGTCTGCCCGCGCGACGCAATTTGTAGCTTCAACGGTTGACGTACATCAGACATTCGAGAAATTCGTGGGGCGTGACCAGCTTCCCCAATCGATGCGCGAYCGTCTCGACAATTTCAAATAYACCGGCTGGACGCTYTAYGGGCTTCACCTGGCRYTAGACGAAGCGCCGCAATTYAARGCRTCRGAATTTGATCCCAACCTCCAGYTAACSCAAAAATGGAGCATCGGTGCAGAAACGATTGAGGATCTGACATCGGCATTTGAAGATGTTCAAAACAACAAAATTCCAGAAATTATCCAGTTTGGCTCCGGCCCTCTGAGCACGCTGGACCCATCCCTGGCCCCTCCTGGCAAACACTCAACTTACGCCTGGCATGTTATCCCCAGGGACCCGGAACTGGGCAGCCAGAACTACGAYGAYTGGAAAGATGRATTCGCCGACAAGATCATGGAGGTTTGGGCCGATTATTGCCCCAACATGACAAGCAAGAATGTTTTGGGATCGTATGTCTACACCCCGAAAGATTACGAGGCTGAATTGATCAACATGCGAGGTGGAGATATTTTCATGGGGGCGCTGAGYGCCGATCAGGTCATGGACAAGCATTTTGGGTATCGCACGCCAATCGACGGACTTTATATGGCAGGTTCCGCGTCTCATCCAGGCGGCGCTATCTCAGGTGGTGCGGGCTATATCAGCGCTGGCCTGATCGCAGAAGACATTGGCCTGAAGCCTTGGTGGAAACAGGACGACGTTCGTGCACAGCTCGGGGCCGTGAAGTGAGGCTTGATCTGGTTCAAGGTTAGTTGCCATAAATTTTTGACAATTTGGAAATTGATATGACGCTTTCATTGACTGTTGGCTGTGGGCCCTATGACCGAACCAGGGCATTGATGACCGGAGATGTGCGGGTCGAAGGGTGCAATCTGAATTACATTCCGCTTTCGCCTGAAGAGGTGTTTTACCGCGCGTTCGCAAATTTTGAGTTCGATGTCGCGGAGCTGTCTTTCAGCACGTACCTCATTTTGACGGCACGCGGTGAATGCGACTATGTGGGCATCCCGGCTTTCGTGTCGCGGATGTTCCGCCATTCCGCATTTTATGTCCGCACTGATCGAATTTCAGCACCTGAAGATCTTCGCAATGCCCGTGTTGGTGTGCCTGAATATCAGGTCACRGCGGCCGTTTGGGCCAGAGGTATTCTGGAAGAAGAATACGGCGTGGCCCCAAATGAAATCAATTGGGTCACGGGGGGCGTTGAAGAGCTTGGCAGGGATGAGAAAACAACCATAAAGCTGCCCAGCGATATCAATGTGACCCGTGCGACAGACAAACCGCTGGCACGGATGCTGGCTGATGGCGATATTGATGCCATTCTCGCCCCACGCGTGCCGTCCTGCTTTGTCGACAAAATGCCAAATGTGGGGCGCTTGTTTCCAGATTACAGAATGGCTGAGGCGGACTATTTCCGAAAAACCGGGGTCTTTCCAATCATGCACCTTGTTGGCATCCGCAAATCACTGGTCGCGGAGCATCCCTGGTTGCCGGGCAGCGTGATGAAAGCGTTTGAGGCCTCCCGGCAAGCTTGTCTGGCAGATCTCCATGACCAGACCGCACTTCACGTGACGCTGCCCTGGCTTGTTGCCGAAGTCGAAGCGACAGAGGAAATCATGGGTGATGACCCCTGGCCCTATGGAGTTGGTGCCAATAAAACCACGCTCGATACACTCCTTCGGTATCATTTTGATCAGGGGCTATCGGATCGAAAGCTCAAGATAGAAGAAATTTTTGCACCCGGGACACATACCAGTTTCAAAATATAGCTCGTAGATTGGAATTGGAATCTGATGTGGTTCGCGACAATGCAAGGCCACTCGTCGCGTAGCATTTGAGTGCCGAGATATAAAAAAAGGAGACTGCACGTGGAACGCTATCCATCAAAAGGCGCGGTGATTGTCACAGGAGCTGCCCAGGGTATAGGTCGCCGTCTTGCCCTCATGCTGGTTGAAGAAGGGGTCAATGTTTGTATCGCTGACTGGAATGAGGAAAAAGGAAWRTCSGTRGCCAGCGAGACSRCGCCSGGGWYTGGCAAACGCATCTTCGTGAAGACCGATGTGTCTGATGAMGCAGACTGTRCCAATGCTGTCGCCAGGACRATAGAGGCRTTTGGCGGCGTCTTTGGATTGGTCAACAATGCTTCAATATTCTCGACCATCGTYATGCGYCCRTTTTGGGAAATTCCCAGTGATGAATGGGACCGCGTTATGGAGATTAATCTCAAGAGCATCTTCAATATGACGCGAGCGGCCCGTGAAGCACTGGTTGAGTCCGGGCAGGGCGCTATTGTCAATATTTCCTCATCGACGATTCATTCTGGCCGGCCAAACTATGCCCATTATGTATCCTCAAAAGCGGGTGTCATGGGGTTCACCAGGGCGATGGCCCGCGAGCTTGGTGATTTTGGTGTCCGCGCGAACACAGTGACACCGGGCCTGACCTTCACAGAGGAAAATGAGGATGGCGCCGCTGCTCAGCACCACCAGATCGTCCCGGCCATCGTTGTTCACGTCGGCCACGGCGAGCGAGCCCACGTTGGCGCTGGGCGTGTCCCGGTCGTAGGACCACTCGTCGTCGAACAGCCCGTCGCCGGTCTGCAGCTTGACCGCCAGCCGATCGCGCTTGCCCGTGTAGACCAGATCGTTGCGCCCGTCGCCGTTCATGTCGAGGACGGCCAGGTCATACATGAAGTCGCCGGTGCTCACCGACTCCTTCAAGAAGGGCGCGTCTTCGATGATGGGCTCCCAC
>JAESRU010000232.1 GCA_016764455.1 Hyphomicrobiales bacterium
CATTCGCCAAAGCCGCGAAAATACACAAGTTGCACATCAAGCCCGCCGATCCGTCCGGTTTCAGCAAACATTTCGGCTTGTAACTGACACGCTGTATCCCAGGTTGGTTGACGGCTCATGGTCGCATCGAGAGCAAATACCAGTCGCCCGCGCCTGCCATCAGCCCGCAACGGCCCCAACGCCTTTGCTTTGGCGACAAATTCAGCAACCGCAGCCTGCCCAGACGATTTGTGTTTGTCTGGTGTTCCGTCAGGTTTTTTGGTGATATCCGACACGGGCTTAGCTGGTCCTGAATTCATGGTCTTTGATGATAGAACATGTCAGGTTTGTTGGCCAATTTTACAAGCCATTACAAAGGAGAAGAACTGGAAAAACTATTCGCTAAAAATATCATGCAATTGCAACGGTTCTTCGTTGGCACGCGCCCAGATTTTACGAGCTTCCCGGCGCAATTTTGCTTTTTCGTTGACCGGCAGGCTGAGGGTCGTAATCAGCGCCCTGATTTCCTGACGCGCTGTCAGATGAGACAAAGTCGGCTCAGACCCAAGCGTGGCTTCATCAAGGATATCAATCGCGGTCAGGCCTTTTGGGAAAAACGCCCGAAAAATCAAACGCTCGGCAATACCATCTGAAATCCGGAACCCAAGCTGGCGCCCTAAAGCACGCAAACCTTCGCCGACAAATTGGCGGTTTCTCGAATCCAGCGTGGACATGCGATTGCGGACAACAATCCAGTCTGTAACACCGCCATCAACAAGCCGGCGTTGGCGTCGTGCATCACGTACCATGCGGGTATAATGGCTAAGCCCCGTGACCTCGTGAGATACTGGATCGATTTTCGCAAGCACATCCATATCCACAAAACTATCGTTCAGAGGTGTGACCAATGTATCCGCCATCGAATGGGCAAGGCGCATCAGATAACTGTCTGAGGCCGGCGTGTCGATCACCACAAAATCGTAATTCTGTTCAACTTCGCTGATCGCTTCAGCAAAAGAAGCAAACTCTGATTCTTCACGGCCCGCCACCGTTTCAGAGCGCCCCCGATAGATCGGGAAGTGGCGTGGCAATTCAAGGTTGAGGTTGGTTCGTTCAGACCAGCGCYTGCGGTTCTCAATGTAATTGGTGAGCGTACCCTGTCGGCTGTCCAGATCGATCGAGGCGACCTTTTGCCCAGATTTCAACAACGAGACAAGCACGTGCATACAAGTCGTTGATTTGCCTGTGCCACCCTTCTCATTGCCAAAAACAATGACATGGGCAGATTTACTGCCATTAGCAGATGTGCTGCCATTCGCAGATTTGCTGCCATAAGCAGATGTGCTGCATTGGGCAGACTTGCTACCGTTAACGCCATTCACCATGAAAATTACCGCCGACTGAACTCAATTGGCTCTATCTTGCCCAGTCGCGGGCGTCTGATCAACAAATTATCATTATCAAATAGTAAACCGGTAAACCGGCATCGTTAATTTCCCATCTGCTCAAGCGCTATCCTGCCCGGTACCAAGCGACATCAAGGCCGCATTACCGCCCGATGCGGTGGTATCCACGCTCACCACCCGTTCAACCGCAAAGGCACGCAGATAATGCGGCCCGCCCGCTTTCGGCCCGGTGCCGGAAAGGCCCTCGCCGCCAAACGGCTGCGACCCGACAATGGCCCCGACCTGGTTGCGATTAACGTAGATATTGCCAACCTTGGCTTTAGAAATAATCTCATCGATCTTGCTATCGATCCGGCTGTGAATTCCCAGCGTCAAACCGTACCCGGTCTTGTTGATGGCGTCACAAACCTGATCCAGCCGATCGGCCCTGTAGCGCACTACATGGAGAACCGGACCAAACACTTCGCGCTCCAAAATATCAATTGAATCAATCGCATAAGCCGCTGGACTGACAAAGGTGCCATTCGCACAATCTTTCGGAATTGCCAGATCAAGCAATTCCTTTTGCTGCTTTTTCATGAGCGCTTTATGCCCATCAAGCATCGCCTTGGCGTCTTCGTCGATGACCGGACCGACATCGGTTGAAAATTCTTGCGGGTCGCCGATTTCCAATTCTTCCATGGCCCCAAGCAACATCTTCTCGACCCGGTCGGCATTATCCTCTTGCAGGAACAAAACCCGCAACGCCGAGCAACGCTGACCGGCGGAATCAAAGGCTGACCGCACAGCGTCTTTGACAACCTGTTCAGGCAGAGCAGACGAATCCACGATCATCGCATTCATGCCACCGGTTTCCGCAATCAACGGCACGATCGGGCCATTGCGCCCCGCCAGCCCACGATGGATCAGAGACGCAGTCTGGTTCGACCCGGTAAAGGCGATGCCGCCAATACGTTCATCTGCCACCAGCCGCGCACCCACCACGTCGCCGCGACCGGGCAACAATTGCAACACATCGCCCGGTATTCCGGCCTGGTGAAACAATCTGACTGCGATTGCTGCAACCAACGGCGTTTGTTCAGCTGGTTTGGCGATAACCGCATTGCCGGCAGCCAACGCCGCGCTCACCTGACCGGTGAAAATCGCGAGCGGGAAATTCCACGGGCTGATACAGGCGAACAGGCCGCGCCCGTTCATGGCAATGGTGTTGGTCTCACCGGTCGGCCCCGGCAATCCAAGCGGGGTTGAAAATTCCTGTCGGGCGCGGGCGGCGTAGTACCGCAAAAAATCCACCGCTTCGCGAATATCACCAAGCGCATTGTCGAGCGTCTTGCCAGCTTCCGTGATAATCACCGCCATCAGGTGAGACAGGTTTTGTTCAAAAAGGTCAGCTGTTTTATCCAACATGACGCCACGGGCTTCGCCGCCCAAACGGTCCCAATCGTCCGACGCATGGTGGCCACCGGCAATCGCGGCTTCTACTTGCGTCTCGTCGGCCTCAACAACGGAGCCCACGACAACATCGTGATTTTGCGGAGAGACAATCGGTTGCGCCTTGCCTTTCAGCATTTTGCCGCCAACCAGCGGCCCTGCCTTTTGTGCGGTTTTCAAATGTCTCGCGATTTCTTTTTGCAAAGGCTCCCGGACCGTTGTTTCGCTCAACACCAACCCTTTGGCGTTACCGCGACCGGGCTGGAACAGGTTTTCCGGTGCTGGAATGCGCGGATGGGGAATTGTTGACAAGCTTGTTACACGAGCAATCGGGTCTGCGATAATTTCTTCAATCGGCGCATCATCATCCCCCAACCGATTGACGAAGGATGTGTTGGCGCCATTCTCCAAAAGTCGGCGCACAAGATATGCGAGCAATTCTTCATGGCTACCAACGGGAGCGTAAATCCGGCACGGATGTCCGATTTCCGGGCCAACCACTTCGTCGTAAATGGCTTTTCCCATGCCGTGGAGCCGCTGCAATTCATAACCCTTGCTATCTCCGGCCATGGCGATAACGGCCGAAATTGTGTGCGCATTGTGGGTCGCCAATTGCGGATAAAACGCTTCGCGATTGGCCAACAAGAACCGGGCACAAGCAAGGTAAGATGTGTCGGTCGCAGATTTGCGGGTAAAGACCGGGTAGCTTTCATGCCCGCCCTCTTGCGCCAGCTTGATCTCGGTATCCCAATAGGCGCCCTTCACAAGGCGAAGGGGAATGACATGCCCGGCGTCGCGCGCCAGATCGTTGAGCCATTCAAGAACCGGCAAGGCGCGGCGGCCATAGGCCWGGACTGCCAGACCAAGACCGTTCCAATTTTTCAACACTGGATCTTTGAGGAGAATTTCAAAAACCTCCAGSKAKAYRTCAAGCCGGTCGGCTTCTTCGGCATCAATCGTCAGGCCAAGCCCGAGGTCACGCGCCGCAACTGCCAGTTCACGAACCCGCGGAACCAATTCGGTCRGCACACGCTTTTCTTTGGCCGCTTCATAACGCGGATGCAGCGCCGACAATTTCACCGAAAGACTCGGGCTTGAAAAAATATCGCCTTTGCTTTCTGATTTTTTTGCCCAGTCGCCAAGAGCCCGCAGCGCCGCCATATAGGATGCAAAATAGATATCTGAATCAGCCGATGTAACCGCGGCTTCCCCCAGCATATCGAACGAAAACCGGTAGAGAGGCTCYTCATCCGCTGCYTTCAGCGCTTCACCARTATTGCGTCCAAGCACAAATTGCCGTCCCAAAATGCGCATCGCCTGACGCATCGCCTGGCGGATAACCGGCTCACCGCTCCGATTGACCAATTTTCCAAGATAATCGGTGGCACTGGCAACAATCCCCTTCACCCCTTTGGGTTTATCCAGGCTTATGACCCGGCCCGTGAGCATCAAGCCCCAGGTWGAGGCGTTCACAAAGAGCGAATCTGACGCACCCAGATGCTTTTTCCAGTTCCGCCCACCAATCTTGTCGGCGATCAATTGATCCGCTGTCTCGGCATCCGGAACCCGCAACAAAGCTTCAGCGAGACACATCAATACAACGCCTTCTTCGCTGGAAAGGCTGTATTCGTGCATCAAAGCGTCAACCCCGCCATGCAGCCGCCGCCCGACCCGCGCCGCATCCACCAACTTGCGCGCCAATTCATCAACCTGTGCGATTTCACTGGCAGACAAAGCCGCCTTATCGGCAAGTTCACGCACAAGTTCTGTCTCGTCACGAAAATAACTGGCAGCAATATTTGCCCGGGAAGRCGTTAGGTCAGCCATGTTCGAAAATCCTAAAAAATATGAGTAACGCCATGTCGCAATAGCATTAAATTATTGCAACAAAAAAAGTGAATAAGCCTGTAGATAACAAAGACATGTTGCACTTGTTTAGTCACCTGTTTAAATCGGGAACATGATCATGAACCCCAAAATCGCCAGAACAGAACGCGCGCTCCGGCAAAGAGTTTCAGCGTGGCGCATGGCAGGCGAAACTGTCGCTTTAGTGCCAACTATGGGCGCTTTGCATGGAGGCCACCTCACCCTTGTTGAGCAGGTGACCAAAAAAGCCGACCGGACCATCGTGTCAGTATTTGTAAATCCCAGCCAGTTTGCGGCCCATGAAGATCTGGATACCTATCCCCGCGATGAGGCAGCGGATTTGCGTGAACTGGCAAAGCTCGGCGTTGATCTGGTATTCGTACCCAGTGTTGAACTGATGTACCCGGAAAATTACGCGACCGCGGTTTCAGTTGAAGGACCTGCGACAGCGGGCCTTGAAGACAAAAGTCGGCCACATTTTTTTGGTGGCGTCGCAACCGTCGTCGCCAAATTACTGCTTCTCTGCCAGCCGCATATGGCAATTTTCGGCGAAAAAGATTTCCAGCAATTGCTGGTGATCCGTCAAATGACCCAGGATTTGAATATCCCGGTAAAAATTCTGGCTGGCACAACAATCCGCGAAGCCGATGGCCTGGCGCTCTCTTCACGCAACGCCTATCTGACACCCGGTCAGCGTTCGATCGCGCCCATGTTGCATGCCGTATTGAAAGACGCTGCCTCGAAGATCGGACGCGGTGGAAAAGTATCCAGAATTCTGGGAACTGCAAAAACCCGGTTGGGTCGCGCCGGATTCAGGCTCGATTATCTGGAAGCGCGCGACACTGTCACTTTGGCGCCCTTGGAAAAAGACGCCACCGGCCCTGCCCGTTTGCTGGTCGCGGCTCACCTGGGCACAACCCGGTTGATCGACAATATATCGCTAAAAATCAGCGACGGATAAAGTCCGGTACCAGCACTCAAATTCTAGATTAGCCCCAGCGCCGCCAATTCCTGGCGCATCGCGGTTGGCATGTTTTGGTCAATACCCGCCCGTTCGTCCAGATCAAGTGGCGCATCACTCTTAGCATAATAGCGCCATCCCTGAAACGCGCGGTGACGGCGCGGGATGGTTGGCACCAGCTTTTGTTCGAGCACAAAATGGCACCGTTTCACACC
>JAESRU010000089.1 GCA_016764455.1 Hyphomicrobiales bacterium
ATGAAACTTTGACCTACGAGGCTTTGCACGCCGATATGTGCCGGGCTGCGTCTCTTCTTGTTGCCGCTGGCGTCAATCCKGAAGGCMGGRTTCTTCTGTTTGGCACCGACAGTCGAGAATAYATCGCYACATGGCTYGGCGCTGTMCGRGCMGGGATGGTTCCTGCCGGGGTTTCCGACCTGCATAAAGATTCAGACCTTTCCTATTTTCTGAGTGATACGGACGCGTATTGCCTGTTTATTGATTCCGAACAGTTGGAAAAACTTGAAAAAGTTGGCTCTAGTCTGCCTGTCAGTTTGGCCGTCATTATTGTACGCGGCGAATGCGATACGGACGACCTCTCTACCAAGCTGAACCGCAAAGTTTTAAGTTATGACGATCTGATCAAGGATCAGCCCGATACCTTCAGCCCCTGCCCACGCCATTCGAACGATGTCTGCTACATGCTCTATTCCGGTGGCACCACAGGTAGTTCCAAGGGTGTCACCCATTTGGCCCATGATTTTTATCTGGTACCGGAACGTCACGGCCATTTCTGGGAATACACTCCTGACGATGTCATCCTTACTACCTCAAAAAAATACTTCACTCACGGTCTTTGGCCAGGTGTGCTGATCCCTCTTTATTGGGGTGCGTGTACGTTACTTACCCGCAAGCCGCCGACGCCGGATCTTGTTATTGAGATGATCGAAAAACATCGTGTGACCAAGTTCATCACGGTGCCTACCGTAATCAAGAATATGTTGGGATATGTTCGGGATAAAGAAGACCGGCCAGAYTTTAGTTCTGTKACACTGACCATTAGCGCATCAGAAAAAATTCCCCCCGAAGTCTTTAAAGAATTTCAAGATCATTTCGRYGTTGAAATCTWCGACTCYATCGGYAGCTCCGAAGTCACCTATGAATGGATCGCAAACCGCCAAAAAGAGAACAAATCTGGCACCTTGGGTAAACCCGTCTTTGGTTTTGAGATAAAGTTGATGGACCCCGATGGAAACCAGGTCACAGAACCTGGCACTCCTGGTGAAGCATGGGTGAAAAGCCGGACAGCCTGTTTCTATTACTGGCGTAAATACGATAGTTCCCGCGAAACTTTCATCGGCCCCTGGACCCGAACCGGTGACCGTTTGTCTTTTGATGAAGACGGCTTTTTCAGTTTTGTCGGTCGTGACAGCGATGTATTTAAGGTCAAGGGGTTGTGGGTTTCGCCGATCGAGATCGAAGCTGTGTTGACCGAACACAATGCAGTTCTGGAAGCTGCCGTCATTCCGATGGAAGACGCTGATGGTTTTACCAAACCCAAAGCCTCTGTTGTTCTTCACAAGGGCGCTGTGGAAAGCGATGCCCTGGCGGAAGAACTTCGCCAGTCCGTGCGTCGTATCGGTGGATATAAAATGCCTGAGGAAATCGAATTTATCGACGAGCTTCCGCGAACGCCTCTGATGAAAATCAACCGCAAGGCGCTTCGYGAGCWGGAAGAAAAACGAGCATGAGCAGGGCAAGCAAAACRACTGAGCAATTGGATGCYGGCAGTGATTGGCCCAGCCGGGAAATTCGGATGGAGCGCCCGCAATATATATCAATTGTCCGTGCCCTCGAAAGAGATGTGTCCCAGGGGCTTGTGCAGCCGGGGGTAAAGCTTCCTGCGCGTCGGGTATTGGCGCAGCGTCTCCGTGTCAGTTTGGGCACCATAACCAAAGCATACGAAGAAGCAGAAAGCAGGGGGCTTGTCGCCGGCGAGATTGGTCGAGGAACTTTCGTTGTCGGCGACCAGAGCCAGGCTGAGCAATCAAGGCCCGCCAATGAGTGGATTGATCTGAGCATCAACGCATCACCCGATTGCGGTGAAGCTGAAATTTTGTCTCAGGCAATGATGAATTTGGGACGCGGACGCGGTTTTGCCAAAAGGCTTGAATATCACTCTCAAGAAGGGGCGAGCCTGGATATTGCCTCGGTTGAAACCTGGCTAAGGAGCTTGAATGTTGACGTCGATGCAGGAGCGGTTTGCCTGTGTAATGGAGCCCAGCATGCTATTTCGATTGCCGTTAAGGCTGCTATCGACTTAACGCAAGGCGCCATCTTAACCGAGGCTGCGTGTTACGCCGGGTTGAAAAATATAGCGCGTTTTGAAAATCTTGAACTTGTCGGTATCGGCATGGATGAAGACGGAATTCGTCCTGATTTACTCGAAGCTGAACTGGCCCGTACCGGGTGTCGCCTGCTTTATCTGACCCCATCGCTGCATACGCCGACGGCCATGGTCATGTCGGAAGCTCGTCGTCGTGAAATAGTCGAAATAGCGAAGCGTAATGACGTATTTATCATAGAAGATGATTCATATGGTTTCCTCTTCCAGGATAAGCCGACCTCTTTGCAGTCTCTGGCACCTGAGCGGGTTTTCTACTTATCCAGCTTTTCAAAAATCACCGCGCCAGCTTTGAGGCTTGGTGCGATGATCGTTCCGAGGAAATACCAAGACCGGGCGCGGCTTGGGTTGGCGAGCACTGGATTGATGACGTCGCCCTTATTGTCTGGCGTGCTCTCTAACATGCTTGAGGATGGCAGTCTGCAGGACATCGTGGAGAAGAAGCGCCGTGAAACAAAAGCCAGGTTGGACGTAGCGCGGCATTTGTTTCCGCATGCATTGCCAGGCAAGAATGTATCTTCCAGCTTTAATATCTGGATTCCATTCCCCAATTTTGAGCGCGTCTTTAATGTTTTTTCTGTAGCCGCGGCCGGGGGAATTCTTTTGGCAGCGCCAGATGTATTTCGCGTTTCAGCGGACGCTCCTGTTGGGCTCCGGGTAAGTCTGGGCGGTCCCCAGAACTTGAAATCCCTAACGAGCGCGCTTGAAAAATTGAAAGATCTGATCGCCAGTAAAACGTTTCAGTCAGTGATTTGATGAATGAGTATTGTGAAGTTGAAAGTAACCTGGGAGATAGTCCATGACTGCTGATGTGCAGGACCTAAAATACGTTGGTCGCCCGGTAAAGCGCGTAGAAGACAAGGTTCTATTGATGGGCCATGGGCGCTATGCAGATGATTATCCCGAGCGTAAGGGCACCTTGCACGCTGCAATTTTGCGGTCTCCTCATGCCCACGCCGAAATCAATGGGATTGATGCTTCAGCTGCATTGGCGCTTCCAGGCGTCAGTGCTGTGATTACGGGTGAGGATATCAAAGCGATCTCCGACCCGTTTCTTATTGTGCTGAAAGCGCCGCTTGATCAATGGAGTTTGGCAATTGGGCGCACACGATATGTTGGTGAACCGATTGCGGTAATTGTTGCCACGAACCGCTACATAGCCGAAGACGCAATGGAATTGGTGAAGGTCGATTACACACCTTTAAAAGCTGTCATTGATCCACAAGAAGCCATTAAAGACGACGCACCTCTGGTTCATGAGGCAGCTGGCAGCAATTTGGTTTCGGTCCGCGATTTTTCCTATGGCGAGCCTGACAAGGCATTTTCCGAGGCCGACAAAATTGTCGATCTCACCATCAATTACCCGCGAAATTCGCTGACCCCCATTGAAGGTTATGTGGTTGTCGCGGATTATCTGCCGGGTGAAGATGTTTATGACGTACTGGCCAATTTCCAAGGTCCCTACACCACGTTCCCGGTTATGGCGCGGGCGTTGCGGGTCCCAAGCACCCGGCTAAGGTTGAGAACCCCGGCCAATTCTGGCGGAAGTTTTGGTGTCAAACAGGGACTGTTCCCCTATGTGGTGCTGTTGGGACTGGCGTCAAAAATTGTTGGACGGCCCATCAAATGGATTGAAGACCGGCTGGAGCATCTTTCATCTGCCGGATCCTCGCCAAACCGTGAAGTGGCAATATCCGCAGCGGTGATGAATGACGGCAAAATCACCGGCTTACGCTATGACCAATTGGACGATTATGGCGCGTTTCTGAGAGCGCCGATGCCAGGACCGTTATACCGGATGCACGGTGCCATGACCGGTGCCTATGACATCAAAAACCTGACGATTACAAACCGGCTCCTGATGACCAATAAAATGCCGGCTGGTCTGGTCCGTGGTTTCGGCGGCCCGCAAATGTATTATGCGCTTGAGCGGTTGATCCAGCGTATCGCCATTGAACTGGACCTCGACCCGCTTGAAGTCATACGGAAAAATATCATTCCGGCCGACAAATTTCCCTATCAGGCAGCAGCAGGTGCCTTACTGGATTCCGGCGACTACGATAAAACGATCAACAAGGCAGTGAAAGACGGCGGCCTGGCTGATTTATTGAAGCGGCGCGATGAAATGCGCGCGCAGGGCCGCTTATATGGCATCGGCTACGCTGCGATCGTCGAGCCTGGCATGTCYAATCTTGGTTATYTGAGCACAATATTGACCGCCGAGGAGCGACGTAAATCAGGCCCGAAAGACGGTGCCATYTCGATGGTTACGGTCAATGTGGACGCCCTTGGCGCGGTATCGCTAACGGCTGACACCATGCCTCAGGGCCAGGGCCATGCCACCGTAATGTCCCAGATCGTTGCCGATGARTTGGGACTGCGGCCCGAGGATATCTATTGCAATCTGGAACATGATACCCAAAAAGATCCATGGTCTATTGCAGCCGGCACATATTCTTGTCGTTTCTCCCCCGGCACTGCGGTCGCAGCGCAAATTGCGGCGCGTAAAATCAGGGATAAACTGGCGCGCATAGCCGCCCAGAGCTTGAATGTACCAGCTGCAGACGTTGATTTTGGGGACGGCAAAATATTCGCCAAGAATAATCCTGAAAATTTCCTGCGTTTCCACCGCGTTGCCGGCACAAGTCACTGGTCGCCACACAGTATCGGTTTGGACATCGAATTCGGCCTGCGCGAAACAGGCACCTGGTCRCCTCCGCAATTCCAGGCCACAACTGAAAAAGACGAGATCAACACCTCGCTGACCTATGGTTTCGTGTTCGATTATTGCGGCATCGAAATTGATCGGGATACAGCTGAGGTTAGAATAGATAAATATGTGACGGCGCACGATGCCGGGAAAATACTCAATCCTCTAATCGCCGAGGGACAAATCCTTGGGTCATTTTCGCAAGGCATAGGCGCGGCGCTCTACGAAGAATTCGTCTATGGCGAAGACGGTAGTTTCCAGTCCGGTACGTTTGCCGATTATCTGGTTCCATCCGCCGTCGAGGTTCCTGAACCAATCATCATTCATACAGAAACGCCGTCACCCTTTACTCCGCTCGGTGCCAAGGGGTTGGCGGAAGGCAATTGCATGAGTACACCGGTTTGCATCGCCAATGCTGTATGCGACGCGCTGGGTCTGGAAAATATYACYYTGCCAATTCAACCGGCAAAACTCAGCGACCATGTTTTCGGTAAAGAACCCGAAATGCCCGCAAGCATGATTGYGGAAASCYCYGAGGTTAAAGAAATGGCCGCCGGTGCCGGACAYACCTTGTCTGGYCAGGGCGAGACACTGGTGCCAGCCAGTCCGCAAGAGGTTTGGCGTATTTTACTTGATCCCGACAAGCTCGCGGCTGTTATTCCAGGTTGCCGTGAACTGGAAATGGTTGGCGAAAACAACTACCGGGCGGAAATGAAAATGGGCGTCGGCCCGGTCCGGGGGCTTTTTGAAGCCACAGTAAAGCTGACGGACCTCAAACCGCCGGAGGAGATGACCCTTTCAGGCGGACTGGACGGGCCACTCGGCTCCACGCGCGGGCGCGGCAAGGTTTATCTTGTGCCGGTAGAATCCGGAACAATCGTCAAATACGAATACAGCATGTCGATAAGCGGCAAAGTTGCAGCCATTGGTGGCCGGATGATTATCCCTGTCAGTCAACCGAGCGGTGACCAACAACTGATTTTGCTTGA
>JAESRU010000001.1 GCA_016764455.1 Hyphomicrobiales bacterium
GTTTGATGCATCAAACGCTAAAGCTTTATACTGAGCTGCATTTCCTTCATCTGCATCATTTGCGAAAGTATAGTTACCACCTACTATGATAGGGTCACCTGCTTCATCTAATGCAATTAGTCTTACAATTGTATCTTCAGAGTTATCTTCTGCTGGTGGAGGATTACCTCCTTCTGGAGTTCCTGTATTATCATTTATAGTTGTTGTTACTGTTCCACTTGCAGTTACATTCTCATAAGCATCACCAGTAGTTGGTGCTACATAGTTTCCTATACTTACAGTAAATGTTTCACCATCATCTGCGATATTATCATCTATAGTATTTATRCTAAACGCAGTGTTTAGTGCTACTGTTGTAGTAGCTTGTGCAGTGTAATCAGTTCCTGCTGTAGCATCAGTTCCTGATACTGGAGCATTATTATTATCTGCACTACTTACAGTTACTGAACCTAATTGGTTTGAAAGTTCAGAACCATTTGCGAAAGTAGTGTTTGATGCATCAAACGCTAAAGCTTTATACTGAGCTGCATTTCCTTCATCTGCATCATTTGCGAAAGTATAGTTACCAYYTRMWAKKATWGSRWCACCTGCTTCATCTAATGCAATTAGTCTTACAATTGTATCTTCAGAGTTATCTTCTGCTGGTGGAGGATTACCTCCTTCTGGAGTTCCTGTATTATCATTTATAGTTGTTGTTACTGTGAGACTATTTGGCCCGCGCGGTGAAACCACCCGTTTCTTGCACATGATAATTGAAACCCGTATCATTTGTTTCGCTAGGCATTATGGGGATTTGGGAAACAAATGAATCACATACGCATCTATACGGATCAGGATGGCGAGAGCCATTTCGAAGAAATTGAAACCGAATTCAAAATGGAAATCTATGCGCCACCAGCACCTGAGTTCGGGATTTCTGAACCGACAAGTGCCGCACGGTACGTGATGGTCCGGTTCCCGCCAAACTGGGATAGTGAATTGCACCCTAGCCCGCGCCGCCAATTGTTTATCATGCTGTCTGGTATGCTTCAAAGTAGGACAAGCGGCGGGAAGGTCATAGACCTCGAACCTGGCGATGTTGCCTTGATGGAAGACACAACAGGCAAGGGCCATACGGCGAAAGCGATGAATGGCAAGGAAGTTCGCGCCATCATGGTTCATCTGGATTGATTTAGCTTTTCGCTTTTAGCTTTTGCCGTCAGACGGCAAAAAGTGTTGTTCAATTCAAGCGACGCCAACGGGATTGAAGCTGGAACATTACCTTGATAGTTTTGGTTTTTCAGCGCTTTCCCAAAAGGCTTTGCCATGACCCGTTTGATCATAGATTCTCAATTGTTTGATCCAGCTTCCATTTCCCAGGAAACGCTGGATACCAATGAGATGATCGTCGACACCGTCAACAAAATCGTTGACCCATGGTCGGCGCATCCAAGCGTCGCCCGCGCTGCACGCAAAGCCGGTGAAGGTGCGTTTCCGCTGGCACCACGATCTGATCGCGCCCAAACCGAAACCATCGCAGGACCAGACGGACCGCTTGATCTGCGCATCATTGCGCCGGAAAATCCTGACGGCATTTACCTGCATATTCATGGCGGCGGCTGGGTGATTGGCGGGCCGGAACAACAGGACCCGCGCCTTGAACGGATCGCTGACAATACCAACCTGGCTGTTGTCAGCGTTGATTATCGCCTGGCCCCGGAAGATCCGTTTCCAGCAGCTCCTGAGGATTGCGAAGCAGCCGCCTTGTGGTTGGTGAAAAATGCCAAAGCCAAATTCGGTACGGAGCGAATGGTGATTGGCGGTGAATCCGCTGGTGCCCACCTCTCGGCGCTAACTCTGATTTGCCTRCGCGACAAGCACGGYATATCTCCTTTTTGCGGGGCCAATCTTGTGGCCGGCGTTTATGATCTTGGCATGACCCCAAGCGCACAAAATTGGGGGGATGAATTGCTGGTCTTGAATACCCGCGATATTCTYAATTACCGGCGCTGCTTCATTGGCGAGGACCGGGACCCGAGGGTTCCCGAAATTTCGCCGCTTTACGCGGACCTTGCAGGTTTGCCACCAGCCTTGTTCACGGTCGGCACCCGCGACCCGCTGGTTGATGATACCATGTTCATGTCGGCGCGCTGGCTGGCGGCTGGCAACAAAACGGAACTCGCCATCTATCCGGGCGGGGCCCATGTCTTTATGGGTTTCCCGGGCGTACAATCAACGGAAGCATTAGAGCGAATTGAATCGTATCTCGCTTCCTGCTGAACAAAAATTTTCAGGATATTTTATATTGGTCCAAGGAATTGAAACTTCACGCCGGTTTGTGAACACATGGGAATGCGATGAAAATGCGCACCTGAATGTTCAGTTTTATTACCAGTATTTTGAAGATGCYCATGTGCATTTCTGGTTTGAGGCTGGTTGGCCTSCGGCAAAGGAATTGCCCGCGACGCAAACTCATCTGGTGCGATTTCATGGCGAATTGCACGAAGGCGACCTCACATTTATACGCTCGCACCTGGTCGCAACGGACGACGGATTTGCGCTTTGCCATCTGATGTACAATGCCGAGACGGACAACCTTTCAGCGACCTGCTGGTGTCCACTCGCGGATAAAAACATCGCGGCGGAAATACCTGACGCCCCGGTGCTTGATTCACCAGATCTGGCCCGGCCCCGCAGTCTAGATTTGGCACCAATTCCGACGGTTAGCCGGGAAGCAGCGGCGCAAGCCGGCTTCATTCAAACTTATCGCGCCGTGATCAAGCAAATTGACTGCGACTGGCGTGGCAATGCCACAACAAGATCGCTGACCGGGTTTCAATCCGATGCGGCGGGACATTTCTGGAGCCATGTGGGGCTGACCCAAAATTGGCTTGAGACAAATAATTATGGTCGCGTAGCGATGGAATCCAGAATATCGATGCTAACCGATATTCAACCCGGCACACCATTGCTGATCATGACAGCCCTTGTGGGTCATGCCCGCAAGACCCTCACATTCAGACATTACATTTTTGATGTAGCGTCCGGGACGCAGATCGCCGTTGCTGAAATTACCGGGGTCGCAATTGACCTTGAGAAACGCCGCACCGTTGAATGGCCAGACGATATCGTGGAAATTTTTAAATCCACCCTTTCGAAATCATTCAATTCATAGTGCCGATTTAATCGTCGGTATCATTCCGGTTCAACCGCTCTTTGAGGGATTTTACCATATCCTCAAATCCGGTGGCGACGTCATCGGCAAATTCGCCCATGGCGTCAACACCGTCCTGCATATCCTGCTGGTTTGGAAGTTCCATTGAGAACACATAGCGTTCGCCATCATGTTCCACCAAACCAGTTTCTCTCTCTCCACGATTGGCTTCGCCGCGATTGCTGTCAGCGACTGCCAATTGCTCCTGAAGGGCTTGGTTTTCCTCATAAAGACGGCGGATTTCATCTTCATAGGCAACCCGGTCATCAGCGACCGTCTTGCAGGTAAAATTATCCGCAATGCCCGTGCAAAGAGTGACAATGCCCGTCTGGCGATCCAGACGGACAAAACCATCTTCGGTTTCTAAAAGCGTATAGCGGTTTTCAGCATTCGCGGTTTCACCCACCTGTGTGGGGTTGCCTGCCATAGTACCATTGCCACGTTCAGAATCCGCGCGCGCATTGTAAACCGCCAGAATTACCAGCGGGACAAGCAAGATCATCAATAACCGCATGACGCAGTTCCTCCGTTGAAGAATGTCTTCACCCAGTCAAGCCGGAAAATCTGGCCGAAATACGGCCCCGGTCAGGAGCATGACCCCAGTCAGGCGTACTGCCCCGGTCAGGCGCTTGGATTGGCTGAATACGGTGCGCGGCCCGAAGCAAGTGCGTCATTGAGCATTTCCAACCGATCCTGGCCCCAGAATATTTCATCATTCAGAATGTAAGCAGGCGACCCGAAGACGCCGTCGCCACCGCAGGTTTCGGTATCGGTCTCGTAGATTGTTCCGATCGCATCGCTCTTGGCAGACGGAATAATTGCCGCGGCATCATGGCCTGTAGCAGAAAGCACGTCGGTAAGAACGCCTTCGTCCGCCATATCACGCCCTTCAATCCAAGACGCATTGTAACCGGCACCCATGAATCCAGACGGGTCGCTGCCAGAATCCTGAATGGCGATCACGATCCTGTCGGCCATGCCAAAATTATAAGGCCAATGCGGCGGGTTAAGATCAAATTCCAACCCGCGCTTTTCGCGCCAGCGCTGCATCTCGAACATACGATAATTTTTCCGGCTGATATGGCGCTTAGGGAGCGGCGTCCCGCCGGTTTTCTCGAACAATTCCAGCAACTTCACCGGGTGATATCTAACTTCAACATTGTTCCGTTTCACAACATCCATAAAGGCTTCGTGGCCGATATAGGCCCAGGGGCTGACCATGGAAAAATAATAATCGAGTTTAGGCATGAGGAATGGCTCCAAAAAAATGGGATTTCAGGTTGCGCAGATCCTATCAGACGCCAGAGAACGTGTCATTCGAACATTGCCAACGTCTCTTCAACACTTTGAGAGATATCGAATATTGAGGCTTAATGTTATTCCAGCCAATCCAGCGAGCGGTCAAAATTCTTGTTATCTGCCCGCTGACGCAATTCCGCTCGCACTGCCGGTGTCAAGTTTGCGGATGCACGGGATGTCAATTCATCCAATTCGGATGAAGCTATCCCCATATTCGCAGCGCGCAACAACGTATAATATTGATATTCCTCTGTGAAACGAATGACTTCGCCTTCATCCGACAATCCGGCAAGCGCCAGAAAGGCCGGCGGATATTCATGCCGGGCAAGGGTCAAAAGACCCCAGAATGCCATATCCAGATCAAACAGGGGTTTGGGCCGCTGCCGGGTGGTCATCATGCGCTCGGTGGAAAACCGCTCATAATAGATATTATCGCGTTCAATGGCCGCTCGGGCTTCCCGCAAGTTTCGCATTTGGGTACAAAAGACAATTTCCGGATAATGCTCGATGGCGACATTTCTTTCCCAGTCGCGCGAGGATTTTCTCGTTGTTCCTGGATGGGGGTTGCCGGGATAGGCAATGGCATAGGCGTTGGTCAATAGGGCGTAGGCGGCATCGCAATCTTCGACCTCAAGTGCCTCCCGATAGTCTGATAATTCTCCCGAACTCAGCAATTCCGCGACTGGTTTGCCTTCGTGGGTTCTATAAAAAACGGAGTGATCCCTGACCGGGTCCAAATCTGTTTCGACCGCAAAAGAGGGCGCACTCACCAGACATAATACCAGTGAAAGCAGGAACCTGATTTGGAATTGACAAAAACCCATCGAAATCAGGATAGAGGAAAACTTCTATTGAAATCAAGATGTTCCGGAATTGAAATAATTTATCCCCGCCGATTCCAGCTGTGAGACAATGATTTTTCACTAAAAAAGGAGGCATTAGTGAATATTCAACTGAAATCTATGGATGAGGCACGGCGTCAATTATTGTGCGAAAGAATAAACAGAAATCTTCGTGATTTCCTTCCGGAGCTAGAGGAGAGAAATGCGAGAACCCAAATTCTGGAGCGGGAATTGGATGACGCAAAGGCGGAACTAGGTGAGAAAAAGCGAAAGCTGGATATCTTTCGCGGGATAGCAAACGCTGCCAACCTGTCAAGATTAACCCCGGGAAGCCCGGCTGCCGCGTTGGCAATGGGAACCGTTTCGGCGGTGACCGGCATTTCGGCAAGTCTTGAAGTCGACAATTTGGAGGTTGTGATGGCTCCGGTTGGTGGCGGCGGGCTTCTTAGTGGCACCTCGATCGCCGTGAGCGAGGCTCTACCGGCAGCGAAAGTATTCGGCGC
>JAESRU010000090.1 GCA_016764455.1 Hyphomicrobiales bacterium
TGGGTGATTCGAACACCCGACCCCCGCATTACGAATGCGATGCTCTACCAACTGAGCTAATGCGGCCCAAAGTGTGGTCTGGTTCCTGATAGCTTTTGGTGGGGGCGGTTGCAAGGGCTGGTTCCGGGTCATTTGCTGGTCACAAAAAACAGCAACCCAACCCGTCACTGCAAACGATCAGCTTTTAAGTGCAGCGTCTTCATCCTCAAAGCCACTGCCATCTGCGCCGGGATCATCAGGGGCAACGGCAACCTTGCGTTTGGCCGCCCGGTTCCGCCCCGTCGTCTTTGCTTTTTTACGCGCGGACGGTGATGCAGGCTCATCAATTTCTTCCAGCTGTTCGGCAGATATCTCACCGGTGGTTTCAGATGGCTCCGGCACTTCAGAAACTTCTTCCAGCGGGGTTAAATCAAGCGCCTCGTCGCCAACATCCAGATCGGGGAACGGCTCCAGACTATCGTCGTCGTCAAAATCATCCACCCCTGCCAACCGCTCTACTGGCACCTTCCATTCAAACGCATCGAGGCGGCCGGATATCGGCGATACCGGTGCCCAGGATTGCACCACCAGACCGTCTGCGGTCCAGACCGGATCACGCGCCGCCCGCATACCGCGCGAAAGCCATTCCCGTGCCCGGCCCCGGTCGCCATGTTCGCCTTCATCAATCTCGGCCATCAAAGTACAAACCTGCTGGCTCGGGCGCGTAGCAATAAATGGTTCCAGCGCTTCGCGGGCCTCTTTCCAGTCGAGCGCGTCTATCGCGGCGCCAGCAATGGCAATTGCGCCTTCAAGACTGTCTGGTGTTTTTTGCGCCAAGTTTATTACCCGCTTCAACCGGTCGCGAACAGAATCTCCCACCCGCACATTTGCATAGGCTTCGGCAATCTCGGGATGTGGCCCGGCCTTCCAGGCCTTTTCCAAAATCCGGGTGGCTTTGCGCACATTGCCCACCGCCCCCAGCAACGTGCCGGTAAGAACGCTGGCCGGCACCAAATCCGGCGCGAGGCCATAGGCCTCTTCAGCCAGGATAAGTGCCTGATCAGAGTCATCCTGTTCAAGTTCGACAGCCAGCCCGGTCAGTAATACCGCCCGCCAGCGCCGCTGTTGTTGTTTATCGATCAGACCGTGGCGATGGTTTTCAGCTAATGTTTCGAGCGCCGCGCGCCATTTCCGTGCGGCACATTGCATCTCAAAAAGGGCTGTTGCCGCCCAGCCAACGGCCCGGTTCCGTTCAAGCGCCTGCTCAGCAAAATTGAGCATCGCGCCTGCATCTTTCTGGCGCTCGGCTTCGATAAACAGACCACGCAGGCCGAGATTTTCAGTTTCCGGCGCGCCCAACATCGCATCAAACGCTTTTTTTGCGGCCTTCTGATCACCTTTCAGTTGGGCCGCTTGCGCCCGGAGCAACAACGCCAGCGGCTGGTCTCCCATCACCCTGTCGGCGATGGTTGAATATCTGGATGCGGCTTGAGCGTCACCAGATCCGATTGCGATCATGCCGCGGGTCAGGGCATCAAAGCCTTTTTCCGTGCGCCGGTTGCGCAAAAACCCGCCAAGTGCCCCCGGCGTACCTGCAAGGCTGCGGATCAGCGACCAGACAAATACGCTCACAATCAGAACAATCGCCAATAATATGGCGGCAGCCATGAGGCTCAGCTCAATCCGGTATCCAAGCCAGGTCAGCACCAGATCACCGGGCCGGTCGGCGAGCCACGCCGCGCCAATGGCGACAATCCCGACAATGATAAAAAACAGGAGAACGCGGATCATAGGCCTATTGACCTTCGCCGGCGTCTACACCTGCCCCGGTGCCTGCACCTGAACGCTGCGCCAATTTTAATAATTCGGTGTTGATGGCAGCTAATGCATCTGCAGCTTCAAGCCGCGCCTTGGCTGCAACAAACCAATCTGCCGCCGCTTCTGCTGCCGACCCTTCAAGCGCCACCAATTCATCAAGTGCCGCTTTAAGCTGCCCGTCTCCCAGATGGGCTTCCACCCGTGCCACAATGGCAGCAGCACTATCGCCGTCAACAAACCCTGTTGGCCTGATCCGAACCACCGATCTGATCTGGGACAATGCGGAATCCAGAAACCCGCCTTCTGTCTGGCTTCGGTCGGCTTCGATTATTTGCGTGGCACGTTGTTCAAATTGTTCCGCCAGATCAGAAATTGTGGACGCACCGGAAGAGGCTGTCGCGGAAAGCCGCGCCAACAGATCAGCCGGTATGGTTTCGGCATTGGTGAGGATAGAAATCTCGGTCTCATAAGGTAGCCCGGCCACAAACAAACGCTCCAACGCCGCAAAAGCAAGATTGACGGCCGCCCGCGATTCCGCACCGAAATCCACCAAGGTTTCCGAATTATTTGCCAGGGCCTGAACGCGGGATTCTATTGTATCCATCTGCGTTGATAATACGGTACTGGTCTCGGTAATCCGGCTGTCCAGACTTGCAGATACCGCCTTTGCGGCATCGAAAAGCTGGTTCAGCCCATCAAGCCGCGCAGTTAATGTGGCGCGGATTTCTTCCGTTGATGCCTGAAGCGACGCAACAGATTGCCGTAATGCCAGGAGATCAGCGCCCGAGACCCCGGTCTCGCCACCGCTTGTCGCAGCCGCTTGCAATTCAACCAGCAAGGTTTTGGTATTTGCTTCGAGCGACGCCAATCTTGCTTCCAGTCCCACAATTTGCGGGCCGGTATCAGTGCTCACAAGGCCATCAAACCGCTCCGACAAAGCGGCCAGCCCGGCATCAGCCGATTGACGGATTTCAAGCACCTGACTTGCCAGACCTTCGCTGCCCGCGGCAGCCTCACTCAATTGCGTTTCAAGAGCAGCCAGCTTCGTCGCCAATTCCGACGCGCCATCATTGGCTGCAAGGCCATCCAGCCTGGTTTCGATCTGGCCAATCAGGGCATTGCGCTGGTCTTGTTGGCTTGCAACATTTTCGCGAAGTTGTTCAACCCTGGTGGTGAGATTTGCCACATCGCCAGACGCACCCCCTGGCAAAATTCCGGTCGCGGTCAGGCCCGAATGTATCAAAAGCGCCAACAAACCGCCTGCAAGTCCGCTGGCGCCATATTTGAAATAGGTCGAAACCGGGATGCCGGAATTGCCCGCACCTGCTTCAGCGTCAGGCGCTACATCTTCATTCTGTGCGCTTCTTGCCTCCGAAACAGTTTCAGATTCAGGCGTATCATTTTCAGCATTTGCAAGGTCGTCCGCTGAAGATGTGTCCATTGATGGCGCATCACCATTGGTTTCCTCGCTCCCCACCTCGGTTGCCTCCAGATCGATTGTAACCGCACGCGCCTTGCGCCGCCTGCGGCCTGTGGCCGATCCGGTGGAAGACTTTGGTTTGGCAGGTTTACGGGCCATTGGGCCTCCCATTTCGGGGCATTGGTTTCAATTGATCAATACACGATTCCAGACAAATTCCCACTGGCTGAAATGATGAGGCCAGCAGAATTTTATCCACTATCGCCAGTTTATCATTTCCCGATCAAGGCCAAAAGCATTTCAAGGTCTGGCCGCATTGCGATCTCGACCCTGTTTTGCGGCAATTGAAGCGGATCAAGTGCCTTTGCTACATTTGCCGACAAGCAATAATGGACGTATTTTCCAGCTCCCGAACCAAACCCCGCATCAAGAATCAGGGACGCATATATTTCTGCTGTGCGTGGTGACATCAGGATTGCACCGTCAATTTGATTTGCCTTAATCGAGGCTACAACAAGGTCTGTCAGGTCGGCCGCCGCAACAGCCCGATAAACCTCAATCACTTCGATGGCAGGCCCCCCGGGACCGGTCAGGGAATTCAAATCACCCGCCCGAGACGTGCCCGCTAGATGCAAAAATTTGTTGTCCTTGCCGCCATAGGTTTTGACCAAATGAGCGCCCAGATCATCAACATTGTCGCCCGCCGGTACGACATTGGCAAACCCCGCCTCACGGACGGCCGCCGCTGTGACATCCCCCACCGTCAGAACCTGGAGATTGCTGGATTTATCTACATCCATTTTTCCGATGGTCGCCCGGACACCATTTGCACTGGTGAAAACCAAACCCATAAACCCGGACAGATCAGGCAAAGAAAATTCAAGCGGCTCGATCGTCAACAAAGGAAAGGGAACGGCCTCATGGCCCAAAGCTTCTAGCCGGGCTGCGAGCGCTGCCTGATCATGGGCCGGGCGGGTGACGAGAATTTTCATTCCGGAGCCGGGATGTCTTCAAAAAAATCACTGGGAAGCATGTCTCGCAATTCTTTCCCAAGACCGTACCCAAGTTCAGCACCATCACTGCGGACGCAGACCCCGCTGCGGCGATGGCTAATTTTGCCATCGGGCGATAAAACTTCGCAATTAAGATGCAATTCGCCCGCTTCCATGGTGGCTAACGCGGCAATCGGAGTCCGGCATGAACCATCTAGAGCTGCCAGAAAGGCCCGCTCGGCAATCACACAATCCGCCGTATCGGCATCATTGAGGGATCCTGCGATTGCTGCCGCCAGACTGTTTTCCAAAGCCTCGATGCAAATTGCGCCCTGTCCGACCGCTGGCAACATCTCCTCCACCGGGATGATGGAAGACACAATTTCTTCGAGCCCAAGGCGTTTTAATCCGGCCAGCGCCAACAGCGTCGCGTCAGCTTCACCTGCTTTCAACTTACGCATCCGGGTTTGTACATTGCCGCGAAATAAAACCACTTCAAGGTCCGGCCGCAACGCCAAAACTTGCGCTTGCCGCCGCAACGACGCTGTCCCGATGCGCGCGCCCAGCGGTAAATCTGCAATGCTGGCAGCGTTAGGGCTGAGAAATGCATCACGCACATCTTCACGCGGCAAATAGGCCGCCATGATGAGACTTGGTGGCAATTCGGTCGCCATATCTTTTGCCGAATGAACCCCGATATCAACAATGCCATCAAGGATCGCCTGTTCGATCTCCTTGGTGAAAAGTTCTTTGCCGCCAGCATCCCGCAGCGCCCGGTCCTGGATCGCATCACCACTGGTTTTAATGACCATAATTTCAATTTTGCCGGACACCGCCCCGGTCGCCACCAACCGGTCACGAACCTCTTCAGCCTGGTAAAGCGCCAATGGGCTGCCCCTGGTGCCTATTTTCAAATCAGTTTGCACGATCCCGATCCCGGTGTTAGTCGAAAGAACAAATTTGCGGCGAACTTATCCCCGCCTTCAATCTCCGGCAATGCCAGATTTGTCTCTGACAAGAAAAGCTCCATTTGAGAAATTTCAATGACCCGACCCGCACTCCTAAATTCTGACGCCGCCGGGCAAACCGGACAACTCATTCTCGGAATCGAGACAACGTGCGATGAGACCGCTGCAGCGATTGTCTGGCGCAATGCTGATGGAACCGGCAACATCCGCTCAAACATAATCCATTCGCAAATCTCCGAACACACGCCCTATGGCGGCGTCGTACCGGAAATCGCGGCCCGCGCCCATGTGGAAGCGCTGGACGGCATTATTCTCGCAGCACTAAAAGAAGCCAATTGTGATTTAACCGAACTGGACGGCGTGGCGGTCGCCGCCGGTCCCGGCCTGATCGGCGGTGTTCTGTCTGGCGTGATGTGCGCCAAAGGACTGGCTGCCCCGACAGCTAAACCGTTAATCGGCATTAACCATCTGGCGGGCCATGCGCTGACACCTCGCTTAACTGACACCTTGGAATTCCCGTATCTGATGTTGCTGGTATCGGGGGGGCATTGCCAGTTCATCGCGGTGGAGGGGCCAGATAATTTCCGTCGTCTTGGCGGCACAATCGACGATGCACTGGGTGAGGCTTTTGACAAAACGGCCAAGCTGTTGGGC
>JAESRU010000091.1 GCA_016764455.1 Hyphomicrobiales bacterium
ACCGAACCAGGGGCGAGTGATTTTACCGTCGCTGAGCGCACTGTCTACGGCCCGCTTGACCAGTTCGCCCGGTATGGCAAACCCGATACCGTTAGAGCCGCCGGAGCGCGAAAAAATGGCGGTGTTTACCCCGACCAAATGCCCGTCCATATCCACCAATGCACCGCCCGAATTACCCGGATTAACCGCCGCATCTGTCTGGATAAAATTTGCCACATTTGATACTTGTGTGCGCCCGAGCGCCGAAACAATCCCGCTCGTTACAGTTTGGCCGACCCCGAACGGATTGCCAATGGCCAGCACCAAATCCCCAACCTCCAGCGTACCCGCTTCCTCAATTGGCAAAACTGGCAAACGTTCGCCTTTGGTGTCAATTTGCAAAACGGCCAGATCTATCTGCGGATGTAAGCTGGCACGCCGCGTAGAATAAACAGGTCCGTGAGCAAGTCTGTCGCGTCAATAGAATTGCGTTTGCGTTTGACACGGATGGCCAGGCATTCCCGGCTGTGTTCATCCCGTATGTTCAGTGTCCGAAACACCCGCCTGTTGTCGGTTCTGTGATGCACAAAATCGCATGCCAGACATGATTGGTGTATTCCGCTCTCAACCGAAAGCAGGAACTGTCAATGAGCCAAAGGCGGCCCTTTCTAGGCTGTTTGCGGGGAACCTTTAGCCCCTCACGCCGCCACAGGCGTTCCACGCTTGCATTGACCTTCCATCCGGCGTCACGCTGGAGAGCCGCAGCGCGGCGGTAGCCATAACGACCATATTGCCAGGTCAGTTCGATCATGTCCTCAAACAGACGGTCTTCGTCTTCTCGGCCCCTCGGCACCTGACGCTGTGTGGTGAGATACTGGCCAAGTACACGACAAGCCCGGCGTTCAGAGACACCCAGCTTGTCGCACACCTGATCAATACACTTGCGGCGACATGCAGGGTATAGAAGTTTTGCTAGTGCTGCCCTGCGGGTCCCCGTGCGGCCTCAGACAGTATCTGTTTGTCAATCGTCAGATCAGCAACCGCTCGACGGAGCTGCTCATTCTCTTGTCCCAACATCTTCAGTTCCTTGAGTTGGTCGGTTCCCATGCCGACATGTTGTTTGCGCCAGCGGGAATAGGTCTGCTCTGTGATACTAATCTGACGGAACGCTTCCAGGCGGACCATTCCTTGCCCAACCAGTACATCGACCTGCCGCAGCTTGGTGACAATCTCTTCGGGTTTGTGGCGCTTGTTGGCCATATTCAGTCCTCCTTTTACTAGACAATGGGATGGACTAATTCAAAGAGGGAGGATCAGGGGAGGTTCAAGGTTATGTCCGGCATCACAAACAAACGAAATGGAAGGTGAAGCGCCGCAGATTTTGCGCGAAGGCGACGCTTTTTATGAGCCCGTCGGCGCGCGCATTTTGCGGTTCGATAATGCGTCCGCCACTGAAGAGGTCATCTTCATTGATTTCAATCTAGAACAGKTTGATGAGCCGTTCATCGTATTTGAAGAATTCCCGGCCGAGGCCATAGACCGTCGCACCCTGCCGACCATCTACATTGAAGACCGGACAGTCGATCAGAAGGATATTTATGTAAGCGAAATTTCAAATGGCGGGCCGCTAGATATGAGCAACCAGACGGAAGCCCTCGGTCTTGGCAGTGAAGGCGGCATCGAATTGCAAATCGAAGGAGAAGAAAACCAACGGTACAAATCCGGTGAAAACTTTGCGCTGCCAGGTGCCAATGCACAGGCGACAATCATCAACGCATCTTCCGAAGTACGCGCTGAGATTATCACCTTCCTTATGCGCTAGCCGATATAACCCCCGACCTTGAGGTATTCCAGAATATCCTCGGCCAGATCTTCTGCAGTACGTTCGGTTGTGTCGATGCGAATTTCCGGGTTTTCTGGGAATTCATAAGGTGAATCGATGCCAGTGAAATTTTTGATTTCACCGGCCATTGCCTTTTTATAAAGCCCCTTTGGATCGCGCTCGGCACAAACCTCAATTGGTGTTTCCACAAAGACTTCAAGAAACTCACCGTCTTCCAACAAGTCCCGCGCCATTCGCCGTTCAGAGCGGAAGGGTGAGATGAACGAGACCAGTACGATCAACCCGGCATCGACAAACAGTTTTGTGGTCTCTCCCACCCGGCGAATATTCTCGACCCGGTCGACATCGGTAAAGCCCAGATCACGGTTCAGGCCGTGGCGCAGATTATCGCCGTCAAGCACATAGGTATGGCGGCCAAGGTTATGGAGCTTTTTCTCCAAAATATTGGCAACGGTTGATTTGCCCGATCCAGAAAGGCCGGTGAACCAAAGGGCGCATGCGCGTTGTTCATTGAGCTTGGCGCGCGCCTTCTTGTTCACATCCAACGCCTGGATATGGATATTGGTGGCACGGCGCAGCCCGAATGAAATCATGCCCGCGGCAACCGTGGCGTTGGCGAAACGGTCAATCAGGATGAAAGACCCGGTCTCGTGGATATCCTCATAGGGATCAAACGCGACGGGTTCCGACAGAGACAGATTGCAGAACGCAACTTCGTTGAGATCAAGGGTTTTTGCCGCCAGTTTGCGGAAATTGTTGATCCCGATCTTGTGTTTTAATTCAGTGACGGTCGCCGTGACGGTGCGGGTGCCGCATTTCATCAAATAGGCGCGGCCCGGGAGTAGTGCCTCTTCCCCCATCCAGACCAGATGAGCCGCAATCTGATCGCTCACCTCTGGTCGATTATCTGCCGCCACCAGCATGTCGCCGCGGCTGATATCGATTTCATCTTCGAGCGTGATGGTCACCGCTTCTCCAGGCCCGGCTTGCGCCAGATTGCCATCAGCGGTCACGATTTCCTTGACGGTGGACGCTTGCCCGGTTTTTGCGACAACCAGCTTGTCGCCGGGTGCTATTTGTCCAGAGGCAATGGTTCCTGAAAATCCACGAAAGTCCAGATTGGGTCGATTGACCCACTGGACCGGCATCCGGAACGGACCTTGTTCACGGCTCGTGCCAACCTGAATATTTTCCAGATAATCCAGCAGGCACGGACCTTCATACCAGGGTGTGTTTTCGCTGCGCTCGATAACATTGTCGCCGTAACGCGCCGACATCGGGATCGGTTGCAGGGTTTTGAAACCAAAATCGTCAGCGAAGCTTTTATAGTCGGCGATAATTTCATCAAACCGGCTTTGGGAATGATCAACAAGGTCGATTTTGTTGATGGCCAGCACCACATGTTTGATCCCGATCAGGGAACAAATAAACGAATGCCGCCGGGTCTGGGTCAAAACCCCCTTGCGGGCATCGATCAGGATAATCGCCAGATCTGAATTCGACGCGCCGGTCACCATGTTGCGGGTATATTGTTCGTGGCCCGGCGTATCGGCGATTGTGAATTTGCGCTTGTCGGTAGAGAAAAACCGATAAGCGACATCGATTGTAATGCCCTGTTCGCGCTCAGCTTGGAGGCCATCGACGAGCAAAGCCAGATCAAACTCATCTTCACCCGTCGTGCCGTATTTTTTGGTGTCAGTACGAAGCGCCGCGAGCTGATCTTCAAACAGCAGTTTGGTATCGTAGAGCAAGCGACCGATCAGGGTTGACTTGCCATCATCGACGCTGCCGCAGGTGAGCACCCGCAGATAACTTTTAGTTTCCTGGTCGGCAAGGAACGCGCTGACCGCTGCGCTCTGTTTTGTGGGGGCGTTCATCTAAAAATACCCTTCGCGTTTTTTCTTCTCCATTGAGGCAGACTCGTCTGAGTCGATCAGGCGGCCTTCGCGTTCAGACGATTTTACCGTGAGCATTTCTTCGACAATGGCTTCGAGCGTGTCCGCATCAGATTCCACAGCGCCTGTTAAAGGGTAACAACCAAGGGTGCGGAACCGCACCTGTTTGGTTTCCACCACTTCGCCGGGCGCGAGCGGAAAGCGCTCATCGTCAACCATGATCAGTGTGCCATCCCGTGTGACCACCGGCCGGGGGGCCGCGAAATAGAGTGGCACCATCGGGATTTTCTCGGTCAGGATATACTGCCAGATATCCAGCTCGGTCCAGTTGGAGAGCGGGAAAACGCGGATCGATTCACCCTTGTTGACGCGGGTATTGAACAGGTTCCAAAGCTCGGGACGCTGGTTTTTCGGATCCCAGGCATGGCTTTTATTGCGGAAGGAAAAAATCCGTTCCTTGGCGCGGGATTTTTCTTCGTCGCGCCGGGCGCCACCAAAAGCTGCGTCAAAACCATGTTTGTCGAGGGCCTGCTTCAACCCTTCAGTTTTCATAACATGAGTGTAATTGGCAGACCCATGATCGAACGGGTTCATGTTCCGGGCAACGCCTTCTTCATTGATATGAACGATCAGATCAAGACCAAGCCGCTTGGCAGTTTCATCGCGAAACTTGATCATCTCACCAAACTTCCAGGTGGTATCTACATGCAAGAGCGGAAATGGTGGCTTTGATGGGTAAAACGCCTTCATCGCCAGATGCAGCATGACGGAAGAATCTTTGCCGATCGAATAAAGCATGACCGGATTTTCAAACGCGGCTGCCACTTCGCGGAAAATCTCGATGGATTCGGCTTCAAGCCGCTTCAAATGTGTTTGTCGCGCAATTGGCACAGCCAACTCCTGAGGTTCAAATCAATGCCCTGAACAGGGTCGCCCTGAACAGGATCGTTCTTTATATAGTACAGACAGATTATTCTACAAAATATGATTTTTTATTTACAACGATTTTTTCATCCCGGCAAGCTTTGTAATTTTCTCTGTGTTCGTTATATCAAACACTCAATTTCCGGTTACCGAATTGAAAGACTTGTTTGCTATGCTCTGCGCCAAATAGCCGGAAAACCGGTGCGTTTGCCCAAAAATCAAGCAGCAAAGGTAGCATTCTTATGAACATTCTCGTGACAGGCGGTGCTGGATATATTGGCAGCCATATGGTGCTTGAATTGCTGGCCCGCGGCGACAAAGTTGTTGTCCTCGACAATCTTTCAACCGGATTCCGATCCAGTATCCCAAATGGGGTGAAACTTGTGATCGGCGAAGTGGGCGACGAAGCGCTTGTTGGCGATACCTTGCTGGCGGAAAAAATTGAGGCCGTCATCCATTTTGCAGGATCGATTATAGTACCGGATTCCGTTACCGACCCGCTTGACTATTATTTCAATAATACGGTCAATTCCCGCGCCCTGATCGCCACATGCATCAAGCATGAAGTAAAACAATTTATCTTTTCATCCACCGCCGCCGTTTACGGCAATCCGGAAAGCGTGCCGGTGAATGAAGGTGCCTTATTAGCCCCGATCTCCCCATATGGCTCATCCAAACTGATGACTGAAACCATGTTGCGTGACGCCAGTTTCGCCCATGATTTTCGCTATGTGGCTTTGCGCTATTTCAACGTGGCCGGCGCTGACCCCAAGGGGCGCAGTGGGCAATCCACCGCACGCGCCACGCATTTGATCAAGGTGGCGTGCGAAGCAGCGCTTGGAAAACGCAATCATCTGGATATTTTCGGCACCGATTACCCGACCCCGGACGGCACCTGCATCCGCGACTATATTCATGTGTCAGATCTGGCAAGGGCGCATGGGGAAGCACTTTCATATTTGGCAGGTGGCGGCGAAAGCCTGGTCGCGAATTGTGGCTATAGCCACGGCTATTCGGTGCGTGATGTGATTGATTCCGTAAAACGTATCTCAGGCGTGGATTTTCCCGTAAACGAGGTTCCACGCCGCGCTGGCGACCCGGCATCCCTTGTGGCAAATTCCGCATGCGTCCGCTCGGTTCTGGGATGGAAGCCTGAGCTTGATGATCTGGACAAAATTGTT
>JAESRU010000092.1 GCA_016764455.1 Hyphomicrobiales bacterium
TGATGTCGAATTCAACCTGCCCGAGGAATACGCCGACCGCATCAAAACCGGCGGCCCGGTATCCCTGCGCCCGTGGACCATGCTGGGCCGGGACCTGGCCGGCGTCATCGCCGCCTATTTGATGCTACATCCAAAAGTCAAAGTCTGGGTGCTGATCCTGATGCGCATYCCRCTCCGGCTCTCAGCCATGTGGGTTCTTGGTTTTTGGGTAATTATGCAGGTATTCAGCCTGGCWTTGGCAAACCCGGAAGATCAYGTTGCCTGGTGGGCCCATATTGGCGGGCTTGGCGCRGGCGCTTTTCTCGTGATTTTCCTGCGCCGCGACGAGGTTCCGCTTTTTGATCGCGGCCTTGACGATAACACCAGAGGATAAACCTCAATTTTATCGCATTCCGGACAAGACACAGGCACATTATATCCCGTTGACACCCCGTTTAAGCGGCATTACGGTCGCCCGATTGCAGACGATATTCCCGTAAACAGTGCGGTGCAATATACGCCCCAAGGAGGCTTTTAGAATGAAAGTTGTGGTCCCTGTAAAACGGGTGGTCGACTATACCCAGAAAATCCGGGTCAAGAGCGATGGCTCTGGTGTCGAACTCGCCAATATCAAGATGTCGATGAACCCGTTCGACGAGATCGCGATCGAAGAAGCCATCCGCCTGAAAGAAAGCGGCACGGCCAGCGAWATCATCGCTGTTTCCATCGGCCCGCAACAGGCCCAAGAAACCATCCGCACCGCACTCGCCATGGGCGCCGACCGGGGCATCCTGGTCAAGTCCGACGATATTGTGGAACCCCTTGCGGTCGCAAAAATCCTGAAAGCCATTGTTGACGAAGAAGGCCCGACCCTGGTCATTCTCGGCAAACAGGCCATCGATGATGATTCCAACCAGACCGGCCAGATGCTCGCTGCTCTGCTCGGCTGGCCCCAGGGCACTTTCGTTTCCGAAGTAACGCCAGATGGCGACAAGGCCAAAATAGTGCGCGAAATTGATGGCGGCCTGCAGACCATCCAGATCAACCTGCCGGCAATTGTCACCACTGACCTGCGCCTCAACGAGCCGCGTTACGCGTCATTGCCGAACATCATGAAGGCCAAGAAAAAACCAATCGACATGAAAACCCCGGATGATTACGGCGTTGATATTACACCGCGCGTTGAAATTATCACCACGGTCGCGCCGAAAGGCCGCGAAGCCGGGGTCATGGTTGAATCAGTTGCTGAACTTGTTGATAAACTCAAAAATGAAGCGGGGGTCATCTAATGACAATCCTGGTATTAGCCGAACACGATAATGCAGAACTCAAAGACGCCACCGCGCGCGCCTTGACCGCCGCCGCCGCCATGGGTGGCGACATCCATATCCTGGTTGCTGGCAAAGGTTCCAAATCGGTTGCCGACCAGGCCGCCGCCCTTGATGGCGTGGCCAAGGTCTTGCATTGCGACAATGATTTATATGCCCATGGATTGGCTGAGCCTCTGGCCCTGCTGATCACCGGGTTGATGGCAAATTATGATGCGATTGTTGCGCCCGCTACGACGAGTGCCAAAAACACCATGCCACGGGTTGCGGCCCTGCTGGATGTCATGCAGGTCTCAGACATCCTCTCGGTGGAAAGCGCAGATACGTTTACCCGACCAATTTATGCTGGCAATGCCATCCAGACCGTACAGGCAACAGATGCCAAAAAGGTCATCACGGTACGCACCACAGCCTTTGCCCCAGCAAGCGGCGGCGGATCAGCTTCAATCGAAGATATCCCAGCAGCGCAAGATCCGGGTCTCTCGTCATTTGTCGGCGAAGAGCTGTCCAAATCCGACCGCCCGGAACTGACATCCGCCAAGATCATCGTATCCGGCGGACGCGGCGTTGCATCTGGCGAGAATTTTGGCAAATATATCGAACCGGTCGCTGATGCCCTTGGCGCGGCAATCGGTGCCAGCCGGGCAGCAGTTGACGCGGGCTACATGTCGAACGACTATCAGGTTGGCCAGACCGGCAAGGTTGTTGCGCCGGATTTGTATATCGCGGTTGGCATTTCAGGCGCGATCCAGCATCTGGCAGGCATGAAAGATTCAAAGGTGATCGTGGCGATCAACAAAGACGAAGAAGCCCCGATTTTCCAGATCGCCGATTATGGTCTTGTCGCTGACTTGTTTAAAGCGATGCCGGAACTGGCCGAAGAATTGGGGAAAGCGTCCTGACTAAAACGCAAAATTTGGAGAAAATGATCAGGTGACCAGCGCAATCAAGAAAGTTGGCGTTATTGGCGCCGGGCAGATGGGCAACGGGATTGCTCATGTTTGTGCGATGGCCGGGTATGATGTTTGCCTGAATGATATCAGTGCAGACAGGATCGAAGCGGGCCTTGCTACCATCAACGGCAATCTCGCCCGCCAGGTCGGCTCCGGCAAGATCAAGGAAGACGAGCGCCAGAATATTCTGAATCGGATTTCAGCAACTCCGGACATGTCGGACATCGGGAAATGCGATCTCGTCATTGAATCCGCCGTCGAAGACGAACAGATAAAACGCAAGATCTTCGAAGAACTCGCACCTCATCTTGGTGACGAAACCCTGCTGGCCACCAACACGTCGTCAATTTCAATTACCCGCCTTGCGGCTTCGACCGACCGGCCAGAAAAATTCATGGGCATCCATTTCATGAACCCGGTTCCGATCATGMAATTGATCGAACTGGTTCGTGGCATCGCTACCGATGAAAAAACCTTCAAAATCGCCCGCGAATTTTCAGATTCGCTTGGCAAAACGGTCGCCGTTTCAGAAGACTTCCCAGCCTTCATGGTGAACCGTATCCTGTTGCCGATGATCAACGAAGCCGTCTACACTTTGTATGAAGGCGTTGGTTCTGTGGAAGGCATCGACACCGCCATGAAGCTTGGTGCCAATCACCCGATGGGGCCGTTGCAGCTGGCAGATTTTATCGGGCTCGATACCTGCCTCTCGATCATGCAAGTGCTCTATGAAGGCCTGGCCGACACTAAATACCGGCCTTGCCCATTGCTGGTAAAATATGTCGAAGCCGGATGGCTCGGGCGCAAAACCCAACGCGGATTCTACGATTATCGCGGCGACACCCCGGTCCCGACCAGGTAGCGACTGGCTTACGAATACAAAAATCAATCGAAAAACAGCATTATTGCAACATCTAGTTTGCTTTAAAGCTACAAATGATTAGCATAAAAGCAACATAAATGTTGCTTTTTCCTAACTAGATACTAAATTCTATTTACACTGAAAAACCCGTTCAAAACCAATGACGGCATCCGAACTAAAAAGATGGCTACGAAAACAAGGCTGCACATTTGCCGCCCATAAAGGCGGAAGTGGGCATTTGACAGTCAGGTTGGGGCCCMAAAAATCACAACTCCCCATGCATGGTAGCAAAAAAGAGTTGGGCACTGGATTGGTAAACAAGATTAAGAAGGACCTTGGATTGTCATGATCTGTTATCCCATCACACTTACTGAAGACGACAATGGGACCATTCTGGCAACATGTGTGGATTTCCCGGAATTAACGWCCTTTGGTGAAGACCGTATGGATGCTTTATCGCGCGCTCAGGACGCTTTATTGGAAGCCATAGAAGCTCGAATTATCGACGGAGCGGTAATCCCTGCACCAAATTCCAATGGAAAAACATGTGTCCAGTTACCAATGTTGGCCGGCTTGAAAGTTGGTATTCACATCATTATGCGCAACGAAAATATTCGTAAAATTGATCTGGCGCGGTTGCTGCATTTCCATCGACCACAGATTGATCGCCTTTTGGACCTCAATCACGCCACGCCCGTAAACTCACTGGAACAGGCGTTTGATGCGTTGGGTAAAAAGATAATCGTTCAGGTAACCGATGCTCCGGAAAACCGGATCTAATAGCTTTTTTCCACCCCTTCCGCAAAACCCAGCGCGGCTTTTACGATTATCGCGGCGACACCCCGGTCCCGACCAGGTAGCTTGCTACTGATCTGCGCCAATCGCGGCTTCGATCAATTTTACAGCGTCTTCCGATGCCCATTCGGCTGGTCCTGCGAGRCGGGCGACTTCCCTACCCTGGCGATCAAGCAACAAAGTTGTTGGCATCCCGATCACGCTTAGTTCGCGGACAATTCCAGGCTGACTGCCGTCATAATAAAACCTGAGATTGTTCAGGCCGATTTCTGTGTAAAAGGCTTCTCCCTTTCCGGGCCCGCCCCTGTCCACATTGATCGCCACCACTTCAAAATCAGCGCCACCAAGCTGTGCCTGGAGCTGATCCAGAGCCGGCATTTCAGCCCGGCACGGCGGGCACCAAGTAGCCCAAAGGTTGACCAGAACAATCCTGCCCTGCCAATCGGCTACAGATATATCTTCCCCGGCACGGTTTTGGAAACCAAGACTATTGCGGTTGGATACGTCCTCAGACACAAAGAGCGCTGCCATCTCGCCAGTGGCAAAAGGTCGCAATTCTTCGCGCATACCCTGATCAAAAGGTAAGACTGTTTGCGTTTCGTCGTTGCCATCAGGCGTCAACGTCACGTATATCGCTCCTGCAACAAGTCCTGCGACCAAAACGGCCGATACAAAAATGGTTTTGGCTGAAAAGCGGGTAGAGTTTTTATCAATATTATTCATTCAGGCGCCTCGGAAAACAATATGACTGAAAAAAAGAACAGTAATGCAATGTGGGGCGGTAGGTTTGGATCCGGTCCGGCCACAATAATGGAACAAATCAACGCGTCCATCGATTTTGATTGGCAGTTATATGCCCATGACATTGCAGGCTCAAGGGCGCATGCAGAAATGCTTGTAGTCCAGGGCATTATTTCCGAAAAAGACGGTATCCAAATCGCCAAGGGGCTGGATACGATCTTTGCTGAAATCGAAAGCGGCACGTTTGAATTTTCGCGCGGCCTTGAAGATATCCATATGAATATCGAAGCCAGGCTCAGCGTCCTGATCGGCGATGCCGCAGGGCGGCTACATACAGGGCGGTCGCGCAACGATCAGGTCGCGACTGATTTCAAACTCTATGTCCGCGCGGCCATCGACCGGATCGATATCCTGCTCGCCAATTACCAATCCGCTCTTGCCGACAAGGCGCTTGAATTTGCAGGCACCGTCATGCCGGGCTTCACCCATCTGCAATCAGCGCAACCGGTTACCTTTGGCCATCATTGTCTGGCCTATGTGGAAATGGCCAGGCGGGATCGCGGCCGGTTCCAGGATGCCCGCAAACGGCTCAATGAAAGCCCGCTTGGGGCAGCGGCCCTTGCTGGCACATCTTTCCCGATCGACCGGGAGATGACTGCAAAGGCGCTTGGCTTTGATCGCCCCGCCGCCAATTCACTTGACGCTGTGGCCGACCGGGATTTCGTTCTTGAAACCCTGGCAGCGGCTTCAATCACTGCAATACATCTGTCGCGTTACGCCGAAGAGCTGGTGCTCTGGTCCACACCGCAATTTGGGTTTATCCGGCTGTCGGATCAGTTTTCAACAGGGTCTTCGATCATGCCGCAAAAGCGCAACCCGGATGCTGCCGAACTGGTGCGCGCCAAAACCGGCCGGATCGCGGGCGCACTCACAAGCCTGATCATCGTCATGAAAGGCCTGCCGCTCGCTTATTCCAAGGATATGCAGGAAGACAAGGAACCTGCATTCGACGCCTTTGCCAGCATTGAATTGGCAATCGCCGCCATGACCGGCATGGTTGCCGATCTGGAGCCTGATGTGAAAGCCATGAAGCGGGCAGCTGGTGCCGGATTTGCTACCGCGACCGACCTTGCCGACTGGATCG
>JAESRU010000115.1 GCA_016764455.1 Hyphomicrobiales bacterium
CTGCTTGATTGCATCAATCTTGAATTCTTCTGTAAATCGTGGCTTGCCCATGTTGTTCTCCTTGTCCTCATTTTTAGGGAACAAAGTGTCTACAATTCTAGGGGCTATTCATAGCTCAGTTGGTGTTCATGCTGATTTCAGAAAGGCTCTGGAGCTTTATCAAAAAACCAATTATTTTATGCCGCTGCGTATTGTTGTTAATAAGCACCCCGGTTACGCATCAACGCGTTGGGGCGAGATTATGAGTTCCAAATTCGGCTGTCCGTTGGACAATATCCAGCCTCACCCTCCAATTTTCAAAATGATTGGTCAATCGTTGAATGCGCCAACAGCAAGTTCTGCGGGCAGGTTTTTTGATTCTGTTGCCGGTAGGTCTCTATTAAATAGTGTTCAATTTGAAGGCCAGGTCGCCAAGGCACTGCAATGTGCCGCAGAAAACTATCCGGATGAGGAACATGTTTACGGATATGAGGTGGGCGCCACGGTTTCCTGGAAAACAATGTTGAGCGGATTCTGCATGACTGGACCGCAGATGTTACTGCTGGTTGGATTGGCACGCGTTTCCACAATACATTGAGTGCAGTTATTTTTGCCGTGGTTGAAAAGACGGTCGCTGTCGATTGCATTGATACACTTGTATTGAGTGATCGTGTCTTACAAATTGAGCTTCTGGCTCGGAAAACAATTTGCCGATTAGAGCCATGTGGCGTGAAGGTTTTGCATCCGCTTTCTTATCCGGCAAACGATGGCAGCATTTCCCTTGGGCAGGCACTGATTTCTGCAACCCGTCAGATGCCATAACCATATACTCCGGGTAGAAAGGAGCGGGTGCATTCGCGAAAATATAGCACCCAAAATGAAAGGTGGCATGGGCCAAATGTTGTCGGAAAAATCTCGTGGTTCACATATGTGAGTTATTTTTGGAATTGGAATTGTGGAAACTGAACGTGCCCACTGGATGGAGAACTTTTGATGCTATTTCGTTTTTGAGTTCGTCAGCAGCCGGTCTGCGCTAATCGATTCGGGGCGTGACTTTTTCATTGTTTCCAGAACGTTATCACGTGAGTCGTAGAGTATTTGCTGGGCAAGCCCTTCGGCCTTTTTGTCGTCGCCATCACGGGCTGCATCGACAATTTCTTCCCATTTAGCGATTCCCTGAGATCTTTGGTCCTTGGTGAGGTAATCCAGAGGTTGCCTGCGCCACATAAAATCCCACAAGGATTCGTCGGTAACAGAGCCCATAATGCGAACCAGATATTCGTTTTTGCAGTGTCGTTTCATGGCGCCGAAAATCCGCGCGCTCTGGAATGTGAATTCAATTATGTCGATGTTTTTCGAATTATCCATTTCGCGAAATTTGGCGATTTCTGTTTCGACTTCGGCAATTCCAGCCGGCGTAATTGACATTACATAACACCGCGCGACAAGGCCTGTGAGTGTTGCCTGAACATTAAACATATCGGCAATCAAAGTCAGAGAATGTTCGACGGCAAATGCACCACGACGTGGAAAAATTTCCACCAGCCCGCGTTTTTCCAAAATTCTGATCGCATCACGAACCGGCCCGCGGCTGACCTGAAAGCGTTCTGCCAGGTCTTGCTCTCCGACCCGACGGTTGGTGCCAAACACCCCGTCAAGAATATCTGAACCGACTTCGTCGGCAATCTGCTCTGAAATGCTGCGGGGGCGATGGGCCTTGCGCAGGGATGGAGATTTAACAAATTCGGCAGCGAATGCGCCAGTGATCGCAGACTGTTTTTCTCTTGTGCTCATCGATATTTCATCTCCCGTGTCAGGCTTGTTTGATACTCAATGCCAATTATTTTTTTAGCCGCATTCTCAGAAAAAGCAGCTCTCTTATCAGATACAATCAGCGGTTTCTCAAGCCTGCAAGCCAGTTTGTTTCCAAGTTTGCATACCCTCTTTTGCCAAGCAGATTAACCCTCTAAAATTAATAAAGTCAATTGTTGACAATTGACAATTAATTGAATTAACGTGGGATACGCCCGAAACCGGGCCAACGTTTAAAGGGAGGTTAGAAATGAGAATTGCTAATAAGCTAAAAATTGCAGGTACCGCCTTGGCGGTATTGTTGCCTTTTTCAACCAGCGCTCTGGCTCAGGAACCAGCCATCGGTGAATTGACCATTGCCTTTGCCATTGAGGCGACGACGATGGATCCAACGAAATATGCCGCCGGCGCGGATATGTATTTCATCGGGCAAATGTTTGAACAATTGATGGCACCCGGGCCGGATTTGAAGACCCGAAACTGGTTGGCTGAAAGCTGGAAAATCGGAAAAGAAGACGGTCACAGTGTGTTAGATATTCACATCAGAAGGGGCGTAAAATTTCACAACGGTGACCCGCTCACCAGCGCCGATWKYGMSWYYWCNRWAYRMCCRMCKGAANWRACNCCCGWMAKKKCAAGCTGGTCTCATTTGCAAAAATCGGTCGACCGTTTCGAGATTATTGATGATCACAACTTCAAGCTTCATTTCAGCAAACCGGATGCAAGTTACATTGCTGGATTTCTGCAACTTTGGGCGGTGCCAAAAAAATATTTCAACAAAGTTGGCGAAGATGGTTTCGCACAAAATCCGGTTGGAACAGGTCCCTGGAAATTTGTTTCACGCAAGATCAAAGATGAGCTTAAGCTGGAGGCATTTGACGGATACTGGAATAAGGAACACAGGCCCGGTGTAAAGAACCTGACCATCAAGATAATTCCTGATGATGTGACCCGGGTTGCTGCATTTCGCACAGGTGAAGTTGACTGGATTGATGCTGTACCTCCGGCAATGATTGCGGATGTCAAAGCATTGCCCGGCGTAGAAACGGCCAGTACGGGTTCGGGCAACAATCTGTTTATTACATTTCCGGAGCATCTCCCCAAATCTCCATTTGCAGATGAGCGGGTTCGGAAAGCGGTGGCCCATGCCGTCGATGTGGATGCAATCGTTAAGTCGGTTCTGTTTGGTCAGGGCAAGCGCTATGCAGAAATAGGCGAGGGAGCTGTCGGTTATGATCCCGAACTGAAACCCTACAAGTATGATCCTGAAAAAGCCCGCAAACTGCTGGCAGAAGCTGGATATCCCAACGGTCTGGATACGCCCTGTTATAATTTAACAACACCGCGTGAACCCAACATGAAAGAAATGGGCGAGGCAATGTTTGCCTATATGTCGGCTGTCGGCATTCGGTGTCGTGTGCAGGGGCTGGAATATAGCGCATGGCTGCAATTAGGAAAACGCGGCAATGATTCCAAGCTGGATGGCCCAACAAGCTGGATGTGGGGCCACGGCGTTCCCGGAGATCCTGGAATTCCCTGGGGCGGTCATTTGCATACCTATGTTCCAGGCGAAGGATGGGGCAGTTATTCCTATGCTTCCAACCCTGAAATTGATGCGATGATTGAAGAATCAAAAAGCATCATGGACCCGGAGAAACGTGCGGCCAAATTGCGGGAAATTGCCCGTATTAAACATGAGCATGCCTATGGCGGTGTGACCACCTACCAGCCTCTCATCACGTTTGCCTGGAATAAGAAGAAAGTGAGCTACAAGCCGTGGCCCGGTTCTTACGGGCGCAGTTTGCAGGAATTAGGGTTGAAGAAGTAGCGACCTGAATTCGGGTAGGAAGGGGAGGACAATATGCTTGAGTTTGTTCTGCGAAGAATTTTGCACAGTGCTGTCAGTATTGTTGGGGTCAGTATTGTCATATTCACCATTTCGCGAATGTCGGGCGACCCTCTCCTTCTGCTGTTGCCGATGGATGCACCATCAGAGGTGATTGCTGCCAAACGAATACAACTTGGCCTCGATCGGCCTTATGTGATCCAGTATTTTACATTTGCAAAAAATGCCCTGCTTGGTGATTTCGGCTTTTCGTACCGGTGGAATGTGCCGGCGCTGCAATTGGTGCTCGAACGTTTGCCTGCCACGATTGAACTGGCCTGCGCCGCGATGGTGTTCAGCCTGTCTGTGGCCATTCCGTTCGGTGTATTTTCTGCGGTTCATCGTGGCTCCTGGTTTGACAGATTTGGCAAGGTTTTCGCCATGCTGGGTCAAGCGATGCCAAATTTCTGGATCGGTCTGATCGCAATCATGGTGTTTGCAGTTGGGTTAAAATGGTTGCCGGCTTTTGGTCGTGGAACCCTCGCCCATTTGGTTTTGCCGGCCATCGCGCTTGGCTGGTATCCGGTAGCTGCGATGACGCGAATTATCCGTTCGGGCATGCTTGATGTTTTAGATGCTGAGTATATCCGCATGGGCAGGGCGGTTGGAGCGCCAGAATGGATATTGATCTGGAAATACGCGTTTCGCAATGCTGCTATTCCGTTGGTCACGGTGTTGGGGGTTTATTTCGCTGCCAGCCTGGGAGGCGCTTTTGTGGTCGAGACCGTTTTTGCATGGCCGGGTTTGGGCCGGACAGTNGNGGAAGCCGTATTCTCCCGCGACTTCCCCGTCGTTCAGGCCGGTGTGCTGGTGATTGCGTTTCTTTTCGTTGTTACAAATATGATCGTCGATATCAGCTACGGTCTGATCGACCCGAGAATTCGCCATGACCGCTGATATTTATCCAAAAAATGCCCATCGCATTTCTGCAATGCGTTCGCATATCAGGCGGATTTTCTTTCGTGGAAGCACGAAGCCGCCGATTTTGTCACTTGCGTTTCTCGCAGTTATTATTGTCACCGCAATTGGCAGTCAGGCGATTTCACCTTACGATCCCAACGCCCTGAATCTGGCCAATAATTTCCAACCGCCATTTTGGGATGAGGCCGGAAGTTTTCATCATCCGTTGGGCACAGATAATCTCGGGCGGGATATTCTGAGCAGAATTATGGCCGGTACTCGGGTCACAGTGGTTGTTACATTCTACGCCATCATATTTTCCGGCGGTATCGGTGCGCTGCTTGGAATGGTGGCTGGATATTTTGGCGGATGGACTGACACCATTATCATGCGCCTTGTGGATATTCAGCTTTCAATTCCAGCACTGGCACTGGCGCTTGTGCTGGCGGCGGTTCTTGGATCAGGACTTTCCACGGTGATCATTGTTATCGTTGTCACCTATTGGAGTTGGTATGCCCGAATAATTCGGGGCGAGATTCTGTCCATTAAAGGTCGCGATTATATAGCACTGGCCAAGGTGGCTGGTTGTGGTCCTGTGATCATTTTCTGGCGCCATCTGTTGCCCAATATTTTGAATATTCTACTGGTTCTCGCCAGCCTGCAAATTGGCCAGGTCATAATATTTGAAGCATCGCTGAGCTTTCTGGGACTTGGCATTCAGATGCCGGATGTTTCCTGGGGGCTGATGCTGTCCGATGCACGGGGCTACATGGGCAACGCCTGGTGGGCAATAACAATGCCGGGAATTGCAATTATGCTGACCTGTCTTTCAGCAAATATTATGGGCGACTGGTTGCGCGATATATTTGATCCAAAGAGGAATCAATTGTGAAAACCAATTCGCAAGCGGCAAAAACATTGTTGCAAATTTCAAATCTCAAAACGCATTTGTTTTTGTCGCGTGGCGTTGTGAAAGCCGTGGATGGTGTGACGTTTGATGTTCGTGAGGGTGAAACCGTTGGGCTGGTTGGAGAGTCCGGTTCCGGTAAATCCATGACCGGGCTGTCAATTCTGCGCCTGCTTCCCAATATCGGCGCGCGGGTTGTTGATGGCAGCATCACAATTGATGGCGTGAATATTCTCGACCTGTCTGAAAAGGAAATGGCGGGT
>JAESRU010000233.1 GCA_016764455.1 Hyphomicrobiales bacterium
GTACGGCCAGTTCGGTGTCTGTGCAGCTTGATCTGGAGCGGTGGCCATACAATCGAAGCGCGATATCGTGGTTTGGAAAATCGCCGGAAATGAAATTGGCGAGCACTTCGCGGGCGACTTCGTATTTCCGGCTTTGGTCCGGCAATTCGCCCCACATGGAATTCGAGACATCATAGATGATGTAAATGCCTGGTCTGGTTTCTTGGGCGAGCGTTGCCGACGCGCCAAACGCAATCAGAAAACATGCAAAAGCAGATTGGAGGAGTTTCATGGAAGATACCGCCATCTTGTGTCGAAACATGCCGATACTTATGGCAGATTTTAATTTTTTGAACAATTGAAGGAGGCAGAATGACGGGCCGGAATATTCCGTCAATTGAGGTTTTCAAGTCAGTTTTTGACAATTCGCACGCTGCAATTTCAATTTTYAGCGGTTGTATTGTCGGGTCTTTATTTTTTCAGCGTGGGGAAATCAGCGCATAAAAAATGGCGGAGCAAGCCCCGCCATTTTAACTAATCTTGATTGGCTACATGCCGAGAMGGTCCAGGGCTTCCGCGAGGGCTACGACAGAGGCGGAATGATTGCCGGCGCTGTGCTCTTGTTCACCCYGGGCACGTAATTCCTTGACTTTTTCAAGGTCTGCTCCGGTCAATTGGGTGCTCTGCAAAGCAGCGTCAATTGTGGCCATATCGGCTGGACATTGGAAGGCAAAAGCCGGTGCGGCCACAAAGGCTGTCATGGTCATTGCCAAAAGGATTTTTTTCAACATGAAGTGTCTCCTGGTTCGTTTCTGCCCGCAGGATAGCGATACAGGTTGCCTGTCACCAACAGGTTAGGAATTTGTCGTGACGTAATCAAGCGGGCGTCTGAACGGGTGTTTTCATATATTAACGCAATTTATTGCTGTTATTTCGGCGAAAACTTGCCGCCAATAGAGTACATTTCCTCATGCAGATATTTTCTGGAAAAAATTGCCCGCCCATTTAGGTCCGTATCCGGTCGAACGGTTGCGCCGCGCTACAGCGGCTCCAGCGCCGCAATCGGTACTGGAAGGTGAGAGGCGTGGTCCGGTTTCAGGCAGCTTGTCTGGACACATTTTCAATTATTACAAATTGTTCGCACCACTTCGCGATGGCGACGCCGCTCCTGCCACGGCACCACTTCCAGACGATGCAGTGGCGGTTGCAAACGAAATCAAAGCAAGTGGGGTTTTCCTTGGGGCGGCGGCAATCGGCATTTGCGCGATTGCTGGTACCAACGGAACCAAAGAGCCGCAAAAAGCAATTGTACTTGCTGCTGAAATTCCTCGCCCAATCGAATCCGATAATCTGGCCCATGCCTGCACCCAAAATTCTGGCGGCGATAGCGCCAGGCTTCGCGCCGGCGCGACCGCGATTTCACTCGGTGGCTATATTCGCAAGTTTGGCTATATCGCCCGCACTCATTCGGAATTTGACACGGAAGTTGATCTGGAAACTTTGGCGATCCATGCGGGCGTTTGTGTTCGAAAGGCGATAACCTTGAACTGCCATATGCGCAAAGAGACTTTGCGCTCAACCCGTTTGTGGGGCCGCGATTCAAATCAGCCATTGTGACAACGGATATGCCGCTTGAAGTGGATTTACCGATTGATTTCGGCCTCCAGGACATGTGCACCAAATGCAATAAATGCGCGCGGGCTGGACGTTGACCGGGTGCTGGAACCGGAAAAACAGAAAATGGCTTATTACCCGGCCAGCATGATGCCGCCATCTGATCACGGTGACCCAGTGCCGCTTGATCGCAAAGCGGCGTTGGCGGTAAAGGATTTTATCGAGACACCATCGGAGGCGCTTGTGCGCCGGGCAGCAGAGTTGAAAAACCGGATATCTACATTCCGACGCCGCCTGTTGGTGCTGCAAACAATACCGGCAAGCCTGTGCCAAACCCCTATTTGCCATCAGATTTCTGAACCGGTCAGGCAGATGTTTCAGCCGCGATATGTGCCTGAACCTCTTCAATGGTCTTGAAAACATGCCAGCTGGATTTTGTTTCCAGCTCAATCTCGCCGCTCTCATAAATACGGAATGAATAGCCGCGGATATCACCTTCCTTGATGATTTTGCCTAGGGAGATTGGCGCTGCGTCTTCCAACTCTCCAGCAACTTGTTCGACCTCAGGCACAGATTCAAGTTCTGGTGCAAGGGGCGTTTGGTCTGTTGCTTCCGACGTGGAGATTTTGGAAGCGTCTTCGTCACCCATATCGGGCATGGCAGCGCCGTCTGTCGCTGCCACCGGCTCCGGTGTGGGTTCCTCTGTATTTGCTGTTGCATCGCGCTCAGGCACCGTGGTGGGCGTTAACCCGGCGGTCATCGGTTGGCCGGAAATGTTGGCGGCTTTGGAGGCCACGCGGCCTTGGAGTTTTTGCAAGAGCTGGATGCAGCGKCCAAGGCCCATCATGATGAACCCGATSGTGATATTGGACACMCCGCCATAAGTGACGATCAAGGGGAGCACGCCGTTTGCGCTGAAATTCAGCCCAAAATCAGTTATACCCCAGGCGATTAAAATCGCGCCCATTCCATACAATAAATAGTGCATTCCACTTTCCCAAGTTTGCCGCTGCAACATTGATTAAGCCCAGTGGACCTTGCCTATGGTTAATACATCGTTTACGAAGACCATACAGACTTGTTGCAATAAACATTCTGAATCGGATAGTGCGGCTATTATGTACAGCCAGAACAGAAACAGCAAAGCAGCAGCGGCGCGCATCGATGCGCAGCAGCAGGCTATTTCTATTTCGGGTTTTGGTCTCGTCGCCCTTCTAATTTCCCTTCTTTCAGCCAGCGCGCTTCTAGGCCTTATCAGCCCCTGAACGCCCGCCGGTTTTTTCAATGCCAGGTGTTCAGGGGATGAAGTTCAACCCCGAAGAATTCATCGCGATTGAAATCGCGAAAGCCAAGGAACAAGTCACATGAGCGACAATCAAAAAAGCGGCTCTGCAGAAAAAGCCAAACCACAAGACCCGAAAGACAGGGTTATAATTTTTGACACCACATTGCGCGATGGCGAACAATCGCCTGGTGCTTCGATGACATTGTCTGAAAAACTCCAGGTCGCCGAGATGCTCGACGAGATGGGCGTCGATATTATCGAAGCCGGATTCCCAATTGCCTCCAACGGTGATTTTGAAGCGGTCAATGAGATCGCCAAGGTAATGAAAAATGCGGTTGTGTGTGGGCTGGCCCGCGCCAGCTTGAAAGACATCGACCGGGCAGGGGAAGCTTTGAAACCTGCAAAACAATCGCGTATCCACACCTTCCTCTCTACCAGCCCGGTACACATGAAATACAAGCTCCAGATGGAGCCGGAAGACGTTTATGACGCGGTATGCTCGTCGATCGCGCACGCCCGCAAATATACCGACAATGTGCAATGGAGCCCGGAAGATGGCACCCGCACCGAGCATGATTTCCTTTGCCGCTGTGTGGAAGGAGCCATCAAGGCGGGTGCTGGCACGATCAATATTCCTGATACGGTCGGGTATACGGTGCCGGATGAATATTTCGACTTGATCACCATGTTGAAAACCCGGGTGCCGGGCGCAGACGACGTGATTTTCTCGGTCCATTGCCACAATGATCTGGGGATGGCGGTTGCCAATTCGCTGGCTGGTGTCAAGGCTGGCGCGCGCCAAATAGAATGTACCATCAACGGGCTTGGCGAACGCGCCGGCAATGCAGCTTTGGAAGAAGCTGTGATGGCGATCAAAACCCGCCAAGACGTGTTGCCCTATTGGAACAATATCGACGCGACCATGTTGGCGCGGGTCTCCAAGCTGGTCTCCAACGTCACTTCGTTCCCGGTTCAATATAACAAGGCGATTGTCGGCAAGAATGCCTTTGCGCACGAATCCGGTATCCATCAGGACGGCATGCTCAAACATACCGAGACCTATGAAATCATGACGCCKGAAAGTGTCGGCATCAAGGAAACCTCGCTGGTCATGGGCAAGCATTCCGGGCGTCACGCCTTCAAGGACAAGCTGCAATCGATGGGCTACGATTTAGGCGATAACGCGATTCAGGATGCGTTCCGCCGGTTCAAGGAATTGGCCGACCAGAAAAAGCATGTCTTTGATGAAGATATTGCGGCGCTGGTTGACGATGAAATGGCCCACGCGGACGAGCGTATCAARGTGATCGCGATGACCATCATTGCTGGAACCGGTGGCCCGCAAAAGGCAACCATGACGCTGGATATCGAAGGCCAGCATGTCACCAAGGAAGCCCATGGCAACGGCCCGGTTGATGCGATCTTTAACGCTATCAAGGAAATGGTGCCGCATGAAGCGCGGCTTGATCTGTATCAGGTGCATGCTGTGACTTCAGGCACCGACGCCCAGGCAGAAGTCTCGGTCAGGATGAGCGAACATGGCAAGACGGTCACCGCGCGCGGGGCCGACGTTGACACCATGGTGGCTTCAGCAAAAGCCTATGTTTCGGCCCTGAATAAACTTCTGGTCCGGCGYGAAAAAAACAAACCCGAAGTGCTGGCAGCAGGATAATCACGCCAGATCTGGTTTAGGATAAAAAGCTCCGGCATTGCTGGAGCTTTTTATCTCTGTAAGCTGCTGGACTTGAGCAAAGCGGTTTGCTACAGCACATGAATTCGCCAATGGCGGWTTRTRGGGCGCGTAGCTCAGTTGGTAGAGCAGCTGACTCTTAATCAGCRKGTCCGGGGTTCGAGCCCCCGCGCGCCCACCATTCTCTTCAATGACTTAGCGGGTTTTGAGTGAGAACACACAGGGAACGTGATACTGTTTTAAATAGTATCACGTGATACTTTTGCACCGGTTTCTTCGGTCAGTGCCACTCGTCGGATTTAACGAAACTTTCTCGGTATGGTCTGTCATTAATCGGATTTCTTATAAATAGGCTAGTTCTCTATTCCCATCTCGAAGGGGGTGGCATTAATACCCCTTTCATAAACGAAATCCATGCTTTCCCCGGCCAATTCGCTGCCGATCAAAGGTCGATCACGATTTCTCCATCCGGCTCCATGGCCCGGGATTGGCACAGGATGATTGCGGTTTCTCGCTGCTTTTTGGAAAGGACAAAGTCGCGGTGCTCAACGTCGCCCGACACAAGGTCGCATTTGCAGACACCGCATATGCCGTCGGCACATTTGACGTCGATATGTATGCCGTTTTCGGCAAGGACATCTGTTGCGGTCTTGTCTGCAGGAACAATCATTTCCTTTCCCGATTTGGCAAGTCTCAACTTGAACTCATGGTTCACATAGTCGGGCTGCTCCGGCACGCTGAAATATTCAAGATGGCGGGCCTCATCCGTAAACCCCTGTCGTTCCGCCGCTTGCATCACGCCGTCCATGTAACGATCCGGTCCGCAGGTGTAGAGATGCCACCCTTGGCGATAGCCCTTGAGGACCTCATCCAGATCAGCGCGGGTTCCCTGATCCGAGAAATGATAGGTGACCTGGTCTGCCCAAGGCGACGACGCGAGGTCGTCCAGAAACCCGGCCGTGTCTTTGCGACTGGCGGAATAGTGCAACTCAAAATCGGTGCCAAGCGCGTGCAGGCGATGGGCGAAGGCGATCATGGGGGTAATCCCAATACCACCACCCATGAGAAAGATTTTCGTCGCGTCTTCGACCAATTCAAAATGATTGATCGGTTTTGAGATGAAGACCTTGCGGCCGTCAGAGAAAATGCGATGCAAAAGCTTTGAACCGCC
>JAESRU010000234.1 GCA_016764455.1 Hyphomicrobiales bacterium
CTCTGATTGGCGCGTTAACTGGCATGTTGTGGTTTCTTTCTATGGCTGCACTCTCGCCTCAGCCACATAAAGCATTGTCGCGGCTTATCGTGGATCGCGGCATATGGCACTTCACTACTGCAATATCCCTTAGTGCGGGCCAGATATTGCAGTTCTTTGCCGTGAAATACGTCGATGTCTCAACAGCCGCGATTCTTGGGTCGTTTGAAGTTTTTATAACCGGTGCACTGGTTGTGCTTGTTTTCAAAACCGAATCCATCCCAATCAGACCATTTTTATTCGCAGCCACAACTGCATGTTTAGGGGCCGTTATCATACTCCTATGAGCAGGAATTGATATCATTATTACGAATAGCTGATTAGCTCTAAACAACTAACGGTGTATATTAAAAATGCTATTCTTTAGGTAATTCAGCTAGAATTGATTGTCATTAATGTGAAAGGAAACCTCGTGGCCCAGCATCCAACTCTATCAGCTTTTAACTTCCAAAAATGGGTTAAGGACAACGAAGACAAATTGAAGCCACCTGTGGCGAACCAGTTGCTCCATAAGGAAGGCGACATGATTGTTATGGTAGTGGGCGGTGGGAATACCCGCGTTGATTTCCACGACGATCCTGTTGAAGAATGGTTCTATCAGGTCAAAGGCGACATGATGCTGAAGATCGCCCATGAGGGCAGCATTTACGATATTCCAATCCGGGAAGGCGAGGTCTTTTTTATGCCCGCACATGTCATTCACGCCCCTCAGCGCCCACAGCCAGATTCACTTGGGATCGTAGTCGAGGCACCGCGCCAGCCGGGAATGATGGAAGGCTTTGAATGGTATTGCTTTGAATGTGGCGGAATGGTCCACCGGGTAGAGGTGGATTTGAAAGACATCGTCAAAGACCTGCCGCCGCTCTACGATGCCTTCTACGATAGCGAAGACGCACGCACCTGCCCAAGCTGCAAAGCATTGCATCCAGGCCGTGGCGCGCCACCGGCAGGCTGGGCAGATATTTAAATTGAATTATTAGTCGCGCTAAGCCTCAGCGGCGTCGTTGGTCGGGATGCAGCGTGCGCCCGAGAATATGCTCATTGGAGCCGATCACATCTGAACTGGACCCGACAATCAGCGGGTCCGGGCCGACGACAATATCCAGATCCTTTTCAGGGTAGGGTAAGGTCGAGAGGAAATGCTGCATACAATTCAGTCGGGCACGCTTCTTGTCATCGGATTTGATGATAATCCAGGGCGCATCCGCTGTATCTGTATAAAAGAACATGGCTTCCTTGGCTTCGGTATAATCGTCCCATTTGTCCCGGGATGCCCGGTCCACCGGCGACAATTTCCACTGCTTGAGCGGATCGTTTTCGCGTGACTCAAACCGCCGCGATTGCTCTTCGCGGGTGACCGAAAACCAGTATTTGTAAAGTCTGATTCCACTACGTGTAATCATCCGCWCAAATTCCGGGCATTGACGCATGAATTCCAGATATTCCTGGGGCGAGCAGAAATTCATGACCCGCTCAMCCCCGGCACGGTTATACCAGGACCGGTCAAACAGAACGATTTCACTCCCTGCTGGCAGGTGTTCAATATAGCGTTGAAAGAACCAGAGCGTCCGGTCCCTGTCGGATGGCTTTTCGAGCGCCACCACTTTGGCGCCACGTGGATTAAGGTGTTCCATAAAGCGCTTGATCGCGCCACCCTTGCCGGCTGCATCCCGGCCTTCAAACAGCAATACAATTTTCTGCCCGGTCGCCCGCACCCAGTCCTGCACTTTGAGAAGCTCAACCTGGAGTAGAGCTTTCTGTTCTTCATATTCCTTGCGGTGGATTTTATCAGGGTACGGGTATTGTCCGGTTTCAAATGCCCGTCGTCTTGCTTCCTTGTCATCACGGGGAAAATTTGGTGCTGCCGGAATATCTTCCAATATTATGCCATTTCCGGCTTCAGGATTTCCTGTCTCTGGATTTTCTGATTGTTCAATTGCTGAAATATTTTCGCCTTCAACCGTTTTGCCCGTATTCGTATCGTCCGTCATGGTTTTTCCCCGGATCTCACAAGTTCAATCAATCAATTAGACTAAATGAATATGCCAACCTGTGCCTTGATGCGGATCAAGTGCAGCCGGGGAAAATCTTTCGGGGGCAATTCAATCAGAGAAAATTTAATCAGCAGAAACCGGGAACCCGCGCCATCCCTTGATTGAGCGAAGAGAAAATCGGGTTTTCATGCTGGCAACACGAGGCARCCGCGACARGCTTTCYCGATGRATYCGRTCAAAATCRCSRACRCTCCGCGCCGCGATCCGCAARATATARTCGGCRTCGCCRGTTGTGAGGTGRCATTCAAGAATTTCKCCAAGCCGCCCRACYTCGGTYTCGAACGCATTCAGCGCTTCCTCGCTCTGTGAATCGAGCGTGATTTCTACAAAAACCATGATCTCATAGCCGAGCGAATGCTGGTCCAGTCGGGCGGAATAGCCGACAATATACCCACGTTCTTCCAGCAGTTTGACCCGCCGATGACAGGCAGACGGCGATAGTCCGATATCACTGGCAAGTTCAGCGAGGGGGCGGGAAGAGTTTTCCTGCAAATTACGCAGAATTTGAGCGTCAGTTTGATTCATGGGAAAAATTCCGGATGATTTTCTAATATCCARAAWTAAATACAGATATTTCTATGTATAGCGAGTAAAAAATGGAACAATTCACGATTAATCCATGAAATAATCTATTTTAAGGTCGGAAATTCGACGAGCCGGAAACCCGACGAAATTGACGATGGGAGCGCGCGATGATTGTCGGCRCCACAAAAGAGATCAAAAACCACGAATACAGAGTCGGTTTAACGCCTGAAAGCGTGTTTGAACTGGTCGGACAGGGCAATGAGGTGGTTGTGGAATCAGGCGCCGGGCTTGGTATCGGTGCGACGGACGAAAATTACGCTGAAGCTGGCGCCAAAATTTTGGCGACCGCCGCCGAAATCTTCGCCACAGCAGAGATGATCGTCAAAGTTAAGGAACCTCAGGCCGTAGAGCGCGCCATGCTGCGCGAAGGCCAAATCCTCTATACCTATTTGCATCTGGCCCCGGACCCCGAGCAAACCAAAGACCTTGTGAATTCCGGCGCGGTCTGCATCGCTTACGAGACGGTGACTGATAATGCCGGCACCTTGCCTTTGCTAAAGCCGATGAGCCAGGTAGCGGGCCGCATGTCAATCCAGGCTGGCGCCTCTGCGCTCGAAAAAGCCCATGGTGGCCGCGGCGTATTGCTTGGCGGTGTACCGGGTGTTGCACCTGGCAAGGTCGCAATCATTGGCGGCGGTGTCGTTGGCCTCAACGCAGCGCAAATGGCGGTCGGTCTTGGTGCCGATGTGACTATCCTTGATCGCAGCCCCGATGTGCTTGAGCGTTTGGGGAATTATTTTGAAGCACGCGCAAAAACTCGCTTTTCCAACCAGGCCAACCTGGCTGAATGTGTGGCTGAAGCCGACCTTGTTGTCGGAGCCGTGCTGGTGCCAGGCGCTGCAGCACCCAGGCTGGTTACTCGCAAAATGCTCGGGACCATGAAGCCGGGAGCAGTATTGGCGGATGTGGCCATCGATCAGGGCGGTTGTTTTGAAACATCAAAAGCCACCACCCATGATGACCCGACCTATATGGTTGACGGCATCGTGCATTATTGCGTGGCCAACATGCCGGGCGCGGTGGCACGGACATCAACTTATGCCTTGAATAATGTCACCCTGCCGCACGCTTTGCGGATCGCTAGAAAGGGTTGGAAAGATGCCCTTCGCGACGATCCACATCTCGAAAACGGGTTGAATGTCTGGAGCGGCAAAATTACCTGCAAGCCGGTCGCTGATGATTTGGGGTATGATTATACGCCAGCCAGCGAAGCCGTCGGCTCACTCTAGGGCGTCTTTGCCATAGGGAATTTCATCGCGGGTTGTCATGGAAAACCGGTTGCCCGAATGGGAAAGCCGGACCCAGGTGATGATATTGTTGGCCTGCCAGGTTTTCCGCTCGATAACGAAAACTGGTTCATTGGGCCCTAGCTCCAAATGTTGGCGCTCAATTGCACTGGCAGCGGCCGCGCGAAAAACATGTTCCGCATTGCTGTACGGGATTTCACGAACCAGCCATTCGTTTGGACCGATGATATCAAATTTCTGTGCCTGTATTGGTGGCACGGCAGCAAGGTTGATCCAACGGTCTTCAAATTGCCAAACCGTGTCGTCGGCAAAATGGCAGCATACAAGATGCATCGCTGGAGTTCCGGACTTTAGCGAAAGCTCTTTGGCAACCTTTTTCGTGACCGGGATAATTTCCCTGGTAACAAGTTGATAGCGATATTTGCGCCCCATATCTGTGATCTGTTCGCCGACAATCGGGATTTGAACCACCGCATCCCGGCTGCGGCGCGGGACAACGCGGGTGCCAGCCTTGCGGCGACGTTCCACAAATCCGGCATCGGCAATTTCCTGAATGGCGCGGTTTACAGTGGCACGGGCAACGCCAAATTCTTCCGCCAAATCCTGTTCGTTGGGGATCAATTCACCCATCGGCCAGATTTGTGACGTGATCCGYTCCATCACAATTTTCCGGATATCCTTGTARGTTTTCAATTGCTGGGCCATTCAGKTTTGCGCCAGCARCYCRTCGATTGCAYCTCGGTATTTTGTAACAATCGCGTCCCGCGAAAGGTGGCGACCATCGCGCACCATGTGYCGGCCCGCAGACCATACGTCCCGGACCATGTTGTCGTCACCGCCAAACAGCCAGCCATCCAGATATTGTTCCGGGGCAAGGCCTGCAAAAATAGTATGGCCAGGATCAAGCGTCACCAGATCCGCCAACCTGCCTTCTGAAATTTCACCGGAATTGCGCCCCAGCGCCTGCGCCCCGCCGGCAAGACAGCGATTGTATAGTGATGCGCCGACAGAGCCTTCACCGGTCACCAGAACATTGCGGGAGAGTTCGCGAAGCCGTTGGCTATATTCAAGCATACGAAGTTCTTCGCTGAGCGAAATCCGCACATTTGAGTCCGACCCGATTCCGATTGCGCCGCCTGCATCCAAATAGTCAGGGCCGTTAAACGGGCCATCGCCAAGATTGGCCTCGGTGATCGGGCAAAGGCCTGCAACCGCACCTGATTTCGCCATTTGTCGCGTCTCGGTCTCAACCATATGGGTCGCGTGCACAAGGCACCAACGGCCATCAATCTCTATATTATCAAGCAGCCATTGAACCGGCCGCGCTCCGAGCCAGTTTGAAATTTCTTCAACTTCAAGCGGCTGTTCGGCGATATGGATATGGGTTGGGCAATCCGAAAAATGCCCAACAACTTCGCGCAATAATTCTGRTGATGTTGCTCGCAACGAATGCGGTGCGATGCCGACTTTTGAATCAGCCGGCAGCAATTGCGCGGCGCCTTTTTTGGCCGCCTCAACAAGGCGGACAAATCGTTCGCCATCATYCCCGAACCGCGCCTGACGGTCGTTCAAAGGCGCTCCGCCGGCTCCGCCAAACGCATAGAGAACCGGTAAATGGGTCAGGCCGATGCCGCTATTGCTGGCGGCGGCAAAAATCCGGTGCGAGGTTTCTGCCAGATCATCATACGGCGTCCCGTCAGGCTGATGGTGCAGATAATGAAATTCACCCACCGATGAATATCCAGCCTCCAGCATCTCCATAGAGACCA
>JAESRU010000131.1 GCA_016764455.1 Hyphomicrobiales bacterium
TCAAAGCCCACAACGCTATTGTTGAGCGTGATCGTATCCGCCCCGGCATCACCAAGAATCTGGCCCGTGCTGCCGAGGTCTCGGCCGATGACGCTGTTGTTGCTCAGAGCGATGCTATCGCCTCCCGCCCCGCCGGAAACCGTACCAGCGCTACCGAGCGCATTGCCAACCCGGCTGTTATCAAGCGTGATGGTATCCGCCCCGGCATCGCCGAGAACTTGACCGGTGCTGCCGACGTTGCGGCCGACAATGCTGGCGGTGCTCAGGGCGATGCTGTCATTGTCCGCCCCGCCGGACACCGTGCCGTCGCCGAAATTGCCCACATAGGTAAAACTGAGCGTGATGGTATCCGCTCCCGTATCGCCGAGAATCTGGCCCGTGCTGCCAGCTAAGTTGCCGATGCGGCTAGCACCACTCAGGGCGATGCTGTCATTGCCCAACCCGCCAGACACCGTGCCGGCGCCGGAATAGCCCACATGACTGTTATTGATCGTGATCGTATCCGAACCGGCATCGCCGAGAACCTGGCCGGTGCTGCCAACATTGCGGCCTATGACGACGTTATTGCTAAGCGCAATGGAATCGTTATCCGCACCGCCATCAACCGTGCCGGCGCCCAAATTGCCGATGGTCGAATTATCAATCGTGATCGTATCGGCACCTGCATCACCAAGGACCTGGCCCGTGCTGCCAGCCAAGCGACCGATGAAGCTGCCATTGGTCAGGGCGATGCTGTCATTTTCCGCCCCGCCGGAGACCGTGCCAGCGCCGGATACCCCGACATGGCTGTTATTGAGCGTGATTGTATCCGAACCTGCATTGCCGAGAACCTGGCCGGTGCCAGTGGCGGCGAAGCCGATTCTGGTATTATTACTTAGGGCGATGGAGTCGTTCTCATCACCACCATCCACCGTGCCAGCGCCGTAATAACCCACAACGCTCTGGCTGAGCGTGATCGTATCGGCGCCTGCATCGCCGAGCACCTGGCCCGTGCCGCCGACATTAAAGCCGATATAGCCAAAACTGTTGATGGCGATGCTGTCATTGCCCGCCCCGCCAGACACCGTGCCAGCACCGGAATAGCCCACACCGCTGAGAATGAGCATAATCGTATCCGCTCCGGCATCGCCGAGAACCATACCCGTACTGCCAGCCTTGTAGCCGATGTAGCTCAAATTGTTCAGGACGATGCTGTCATTGCCCACCCCGCCAGACACCGTGCCGGCGCCAAAATAGCCCACATAGGAAAAATTAAGCGTAATCGTATCCGCCCCGGCATCACCGAGCACCTGGCCGGCGCTGCCAACATTGCGGCCAAGACTTGTGCTTGACGTCAAGGCGATGCTGTCATCATCAGCCCCGCCGGTCACGGTTGCACCGGCATTGACACCAACATTTGTGTTGATCGCAATCGTGTCATTGCCAGCCAAGGCATCGGACAGGGTGCCATCCAGCGCGCCTATACAAGTCACATTGTCGGCACCAGCTGTTAGCGGCGTGCAGGCTGCAAGGGCGTGGTTTACCGGCAGAACGAAGCCCATCGGCAGGGAGAATGCCCCGACAATAACAGCAGCGCCAGCAGCTTTGGTAATGGCAGTCGAAGATAGTAAATTGGATTTGCACATTATAGCCTCTGCTTAACTGCCAGACGCTATTGTTCTTGTTACATTCAAGTAATCAGAAAAAAGTCGGCAATACTCAGAAAATTCGCAATAATTAGAAAAAGTCAGCAATACTCAGAAAAATTCGCAATARTTAGAAAAGGTCGGCAATACTCGAAAATGGCCAATTGCCTGGCCTAATCCAAAATTCAGGCACAAGGTTTAACTCCTATTAATGTGCAATTCACTAACAGGAATCAGGCTTACTACGCAACCATTTTTCCGTAGCGGCATTTTGAAAGTCTGCCATGGCTCTCGTGCCGGGATTGAATGGCATGGGGTTTACCGCGTCAGTTGCAACCGTTTGGGGAGCAACCTATTCATCAGCCKCAAATTGCCCTTTAATGCCACATTGTGGAAATCGTATTTGCTGACAATATGGGCGCGGGCCGCTTTGCCGATTTGCGCGTAATGATTTTTGTGGGCGAGCACCTCGATCACCTTGGCGGCGATCTCTTCGGGCGAGAAGAAATCCACCAGAAAACCCGTCTTTTCGTCCGTGATGATTTCCCGCACCGGGGCAACATCGGAGGCAACAATGGTGGCCTGCATACTCATGGATTCCATCAACGACCATGACGGTACAAACGGCACTGTCAGGTAGATATGGCAGCGCGACAATTGAATAACCGCCARATAGACTTCATACGGCACRCGCCCAAGGAAATGCACCCGCGACCAGTCGATCCTGTCGCCTACTTCCTGTTCCAGCATGCCACGATAGGAATGTCCGTCTGGCAGGGACCGGCCGTACGAGACGTCCTTGCCACCGATAATCAAAACCCTGGCGTTGGGGCGGGCATCCAGAATTGTTGGCAAGGCGCGCATAAACGAATGATACCCACGCACCGGCTCCAGATTACGCGCCATATAGGTAAAAACCTCATCGCCGCGCGTCACCGGCTTGGCTACCCGGCCCAGATTAACACGCGCGTTCGGATTGGGGACACACAGATCAGTGCGGATACCTTCATGACAGACCTTGATCTTGTCATGGAAACTTTTTGGGTAACCGTTCTTCTGCCATTTGGTCGCGGTCTGTCCCAGGTCACACCCGGTATGGCTTAGATGATTGACCGCATTGCGGGCGCTCATGATGAASGGCATCACGTCCGAGATTGGAAATTCAGGATCAAACCCTACCGCGCCACCTTTGACACCGTAATAATATTCGAAATAGCTCAGGACAGGCACATCAGGCCAAAGGTCTTTGATGAACAGCATTTCGCCCCAGCCGGAATGGCCGATAACGATATGTGGCTTGAAGCCCTGGCCCTCCAGGTTGCGACACACATCAGCGATCTTTGCCCCGTTGGCGCAGCATTTTTCAAAATCCGCTGAATAAGGATAGACGTCTGCGGGCGGAACGTGATCCGGCTTGTAACGCAATATATTRTAGGTCGAGACGTCGGGAATTTCTTCCTTCTGGGTCAGAAAAACAATCTGATGCTTTTCAGCAAGTTGCCCTGAATCGTTCGCCAGCCAGTTCAGAATGTGTTTGTATTGCGCTGGAAAATTTTGATGGATGAAAAGAATATTCATGATTGCTTGCAAGACTGCGTTCAAAAAACTGTTCGCTGCGACTTAATCGCAAACCAGAGAAAACGTCCAGACAATGAATGATCAACCAAATCCTGTTCCCGACATTCGATCCATGTCGTTTTCCCATTCGCGGCAATTTGTGGACTGGATGATCCAGGAACAAGTGAGCATCGCTTTTACGTCTTATCAGTCCGGGCGGTTGTTTCTTGTCGGTGTTGATGCCAACCGMAATCTCTCCATGATGCAGCGCGCTTTCACCCGCGCCATGGGCCTTTATGCCAATGATCAATTTTTATATGTCGCCGATTTGTACCAGCTTTGGCGCTTCGACAATGTTCTAAAACCGGGTGAAATGTATAACGGCGACTTTGATCGCCTGTATTTACCTCGCATTGGATACACGACCGGAGATGTGGACATTCACGACATCGGAATTGATGAAAACAATGAACCGGTTTTCGTAAATTCGCTCTATTCCTGTCTGGCCACTGTCAGCGACGAAGCCAGCTTCAAACCATTGTGGAAACCGCCCTTCATTTCAAAACTTGCTGCTGAAGACCGGTGCCATATGAATGGCCTTGCCATGAAAGACGGCAAGCCAGCATTCGTTACAGCGATCTCCAAATCAGACGCCGTTGAAGGATGGCGCGCCCGCAAAAATAATGGTGGCATTGTTGTCGATGTTGCCAGCGGCGACGTTATTTGCGATGGGCTTTCCATGCCCCATTCGCCACGGCTCCATGACGGCAAAGTCTGGTTGCTGAATTCGGGAACCGGGTGGCTTGGGTATGTCGACCCAAAAACTGGAAAATTTGAAGATGTGGTTTTCTGTCCGGGTTTTCTGCGCGGGCTGTCATTCCACGGTCATTTTGCAATTGTTGGCACGTCGCTGCCGCGCAATATCGGCTTTGTTGGGTTGCAGCTTGATGGCAATCTGAAAGCGCGGGATACCGAACCGCGCTGTTCGGTTTTGATCATCAACACCAAAACGGGCGATATCGTGCATTGGCTTAATTTTGAAAGCCACATTACGGAATTATACGACGTGGCGTTCTTRCCCGGTGTGCGCCGCCCAATGCATCTGGGTTTTCAAAGCAGTGAAATCCGGCAGATGATCACTATGGAAGGCGATCTGGATTAAGAAGCTTCAGGTTGCTAATTCCAACCCCAACAATATTTGTTGCTGTGGGGTTGGCATGGCCTTGAAGCCAAGAGCAAAAATTTCAAGATTACGGCCGGCCCGGAAAATCACCACGGGAAACCCGGCCTCATTTAAGGCTTTTTGCAATGTGTTTTGAGTGAAGCCGGTCTTGTGAGCATAAAAATCCTGTCCGCTGCGCTCGATCTCTCTCCCCCAACCGTAAATCATGTCCAGCGCTGTTATCGCAAACCCTGCGCCGGTTTCATACAATACATCATCGAGTTCCAGATTGTTTGCCGACACATGGCGGATCAAAGCGGCGATATCAGGTACGCGGATTTCGGCAAATCCCTCAGCCTTCAATACATGATGGAAACCAGCCAAYACCTTGCGCACATCGTGAGCGTAATAATGTTCCAGATTGTGGGAACAATAAATTGCATCAAACTGTTGGGGAGCGCTCAAACCAAGCTCGCGCGCATCGATARGAAGATCGGGTTCAACGGATGGATCAATATCTGCCAACAGATGGGTAAAACCCTCAAAATGGTTGGGAATGGCAATCGCTTTATTGTTGCCGCCGACATTCAAGACGCTAGGGATTTGCTCACTGGCCATGGAACAGACTAATATCAATCAAGCGAGCGGACAACAATTGGCGTGTTGGGCGGTTGAGGGACACCAAGAAAAGATATGATAGAGACATTCGATATCCCTGATCTCTTGCTGATTAAGCCGCTGAAATTCAACGACGAGCGCGGGGTTTTTTCAGAGACCTACAACAAGCAAACTCTGGTGGATGCTGAGTTTGATCGAGAATTTATTCAAGACAATCACTCCCTGTCGATTAAAAAGGGCGTTGTTCGCGGTCTCCATTTCCAAACCCCACCATATGCCCAGGACAAATTGGTTCGCGTGATTTCAGGAAGCATTCTTGATGTCGCCGTGGAYATACGMGRCGGRTCGCCAACSTWTGGYCAACATRTYGCTGTTRAATTATCWGCAGAAAATTGGGCGCAAYTSYTGRTRCCGATCGGRTTTGCKCATGGGTTCTGYACCCTGGAGCCGRAYACYCAGGTRGCRTACAAAGTAACCGCATATTACGCGCCAGACCATGAAGGCGGATTGGCTTGGAACGATCCGGACCTGGGCATTGACTGGCCGGGCGAAATTGAAAAAACCCTGTCTGAAAAAGATCTAAAATTGCCGACCCTGAATACATTCACGACGCCATTTGAATTTGGGGAATGATAGTATGATCTGCATGACCAGACGAATGAATGGAATATCTTCATGCGCATCATTGTAACCGGTGGTGCCGGCTTTATCGGATCGGCTCTGTGCCGCTATCTCGTTGCAGAGGTCGGCGCGAAGATACTCAATATTGACAAGTTGACCTACGCCGCAAATCTCCAATCACTGGCGTCGATATCAGACAATGACAATTACGATTTTTGCAAAGCCGATATTTGCGACCGGGCCGCTCTGGATCAGGTATTTGCTAATTTTGCACCTGATGCCGTGGTCCATCTTGCAGCCGAAAGCCACGTGGATCGCTCGATCACCGGATCGGACGCTTTCATGCAAACCAACATCATGGGCACTTACACCTTGCTGGAAACCGCCCGTTCCTATTGGTCATCGCTTGGCGACACGGCGCAGCGTAATTTCCGGTTTCTGAACGTCTCCACTGACGAAGTATATGGATCTCTCGGCGCAGAGGGAGCCTTCCTTGAAACTTCTGCGTACGATCCAAGCTCTCCCTATTCCGCCAGCAAAGCGGCATCAAATCATTTGGTTATGGCGTGGCACAAGACCTATGGTTTTCCTGCATTGATCTCCAGCTGCTCCAACAATTATGGCCCGCGCCAGTTTCCGGAAAAACTGATCCCGTTGATGATTTTGAGTGCACGTGAAGGCAGGGATTTACCTGTCTATGGTGACGGTTCAAACGTCCGTGACTGGCTGTATGTGGAAGACCATGTCAGAGCATTGCACTTGATTTTGACCCGAGGGCGGGTTGGTGAAACATACAATGTGGGTGGCAATAATGAGCGGACAAATCTCCAGGTAGTTGAAAAAATTTGCGATCTGATGGACCGAGCTTGTCCAGGCTCATTTCCCCATAAACAGAAAATTTCATTCGTCGCTGACCGGCTCGGACATGWCGNTCGTYNTKCRWYTKMYKCKWCKMRWCTYRMNTSMGRGTTGGGTTGGGGGGCCAAAGAGGATTTCGCCAGCGGGATTGAAAAAACCGTAAACTGGTATCTTGAAAATTCCGCATGGTGGGCTCCCCTGCTCCAGAAAAACGACCTTGGAAAACGCCTGGGCCTGACCGGCACTATCCCGATGACAAAAGATGGCCTTTGAACCATGAAGATATTGGTGACAGGCGCAAATGGTCAATTAGCCCGCTCTCTCGCAGACGCAGACCTGCCTGAAAATTGGCAAATCCATGCGCTGGCTCGCCCGCAGATTGATCTGGTAATACCTGAGACGATTTCAAAATCGTTTGACCAGGTTGAACCTCACCTCGTGATCAATACCGCTGCCTATACTGATGTAAACAAAGCGGAAACCGAGGAAGAGCTCGCCCACAAAATCAATGCGGTCGGCGCTGGCAATCTTGCGCAGGTTTGCGAGCGCCATAACGTGCCGCTTATTCATATCTCCACTGATTATGTTTTCGATGGCGGCAAAAAAAATCCTTACAAAGAAGATGACCCGGTTGCACCGACAAGCGCCTATGGGCGTACCAAATTGGCAGGCGAACAACGCGTCGCGGATGCATGTGACCAGCATTTCATTCTGCGCACCGCCTGGATATACAGCCCGTTTGGGAAGAATTTCGTAAAAACCATGTTGGGGCTTGCCGCAACCCGGGATGATATCAATGTGGTGGATGATCAATTTGGCAACCCAACCTATGCCCTGGACTTGGCGAACTGTATTGTCGCCATGGGGAAGCAAATTTTTCAGAACCGGCGCGAGGATATTCCCTGGGGCATTTATCATGCCGCTGGCACAGGCGACGCCAATTGGTACGATGTAGCATGCGAAATATTCATCCAGTCAAAACAATTGGGTGGCCCGACGGCGCAAATTCACCCGATCTCATCGAGGGAATATCCAGGCCCCGCGCAGCGCCCCGCCAATTCACGGCTTGATTGCAACAAATTCGATAAATATTTCGGTTTGCGCTTACCTGCGTGGCAGGCCAGTATTGCAAAATGCGTCGGGCAAATATGCAATGATAACACCCGCACAACCGACAAATTGTAGAGCTGGGGGCATCCATGAAAGGCATTATCCTGGCCGGTGGCAAGGGCACGCGGCTGCACCCGATGACACTAGCGCTATCGAAGCAATTGTTGCCGGTCTACGACAAGCCGATGGTCTATTATCCCCTGACCACATTGATGCTGGCAGGTATCCGCGATGTCTTGATTATTTCCACTCCCGACGACCTTCCCCACTACAGAAATCTTCTTGGCGAGGGTGGRAAATGGGGTGTGTCATTTTCCTACGCAGAACAACCCGAACCCGGCGGGCTGGCGCAAGCCTATATAATCGGTGCTGACTTTATCGCAGAAAATCCGTCGGCTCTTATTCTTGGTGACAATATATTTTACGGGCACGGGCTTGGAGACATTCTTGCWGATGCTAGCAATCACCAGRCTGGTGCAAGAATTTTTGCCTATCAGGTTACAGACCCGGAACGGTATGGGGTTGTGGAATTCGACAGCGATGGACAGGTGATTTCGCTTGAAGAAAAGCCCAAGCAACCAAAATCGAAATGGGCCGTCACCGGACTTTATTTTTATGACCGGCAAGTTGTTGATATTGCCGCTTCACTAAGGCCGTCAGCGCGAGGCGAACTTGAAATCACCGACATCAACACAGCCTATCTGGAGCGCAACCAACTTTTTGTTGAAAAGCTTGGACGGGGCTATGCCTGGCTGGACACTGGTACACCAGAGTCTCTCAACGATGCATCAAATTTCATTCGCACACTAGAAAAGCGGCAAGGATTTCGCATCGMTTGCCCTGAGGAAGTCGCTTACCGCATGGGCTTTATCAGCCGCAATGATCTGGCCTGCCTCGGGCGCGAATTGGAACATTCCGAATATGGAATGTACCTTTTGAATATTGCGGAAAACACAGACGAATAGGAATGGCGGTATTGCAGCAAAGCGAATTGGTCATCAAAGTGCGAAAAATATCATACATCATTGCCGCCGCTCAGGCAGATAGAGCGAAGGCATTCGATGACGTTGGACATGTAGGCATCATCATACCCGGCCTCATTTTCCAACACGCTTAGAAAAGCGCAGGCGACACCGCTTTGCGTGTCCACCATCAGGAATTGGCCGCCATATCCCGCATGGCCGATCAGGCGCCCATTGGTCATCAAGTGATTGGAATATCGCAACCAGTCTTTGGGCGGAGGCAATTGCGGGGCGTGGCGTGTCAGCGTTGAATGCAAAAACTCTGAATTTCCAAATAATGACTGCTTCGCACCCCTGCCGCCGCGTGCAAACAGTAACCCAAACCGGGCAAGGTCGCGCGCACTGAGACACCCGCCGCCGGAAAGTGCAGGTWAATGATCCGGGCTTAGGCTGATGTGAAAACTGCCTTCATATCCGGCAGCATCGGCGATTGCTTCAATCTGCGACAACAAGGGGACCGGGCTGAGACGGGCGCAAATCCGGGTCAAAACATCCGTGTTTGCTGATTTGTAATCGGCGTATCTGGATTGGTTGGTCAGGTCGCCACCGGTGATCCCGTTGGTGAAATCATGCAAAGTGGTTTCCGCAGCATCCCCCTGAGGCAATCGCCAGCCCAGCGCGATTTCTTCTGTATAGCAATCAGAATGTGGGTCGTCGTAATCCTCGGAAAAATCGTTCTTGACATTCATGTCCAGCAGATCCTGGACCCGTGCAGTTGCATAGCCCGATCCGATATCCGGCAGATAATGCCCAACCGGCTTGTTGAGATCGAGCAGATTCTGATCCACAAGGCATCCGACAATCAAATGGATGTGCATTTTGGTGACCGACTGAATGGAATGCAGACACGTTGTACTGAAATCGGTGGCATGGCGTTCCAGAAGTATCTGGTCGCCGTGCAAGCAAACCAAAGCTGAAAACGCCGGATGACCGATCAGACTGGCCACCTCTGGTGAGTTGGCCAGTGTCGGATCTTCAGCAGGTTGCAATGCAAGCACATTGCGGGACCGCACCATATGCGCACGTCTAAACAGCAGATGCGCGTTGTGAAACCCATGTCGGCGATGGGCCGCCCGGTTCCAGCGCTGCTTGTTGTCAGCTCCCACGCTCAGGTCCGGATTGGGGAACCTTTTACTCATTTTGRGCATRCCACATGCAGCAGGACATCCAMCGCCTGCACTCTGTCCTGGTAGACAAATAACGGGTTGATTTCGACCTCGCAAACGATATCAGAATGTCTGGCAACGTATTCTGAAAATTCAAAAATTGCCTTTGACAGCGCTTCAATATCAGCAACCGGCTTGCCGCGAAATCCCTGCAACAACTTTGTCGCCTTCAGACTGATCAAGGCCTCGTGAATATCCTTCTGRCTGGTAGGCAGCAAAATGGTTTTGGCATCGCCAACCAACTCGACCAGAATACCGCCGCTGCCCAATGTCATGGCAAAACCAAATTGCGGATCACGACGGATACCAATGATAAATTCCGCCAGGGGCGGGTCGGCCATCTGTTCAACGAGAAAGCGATCTGTCACGGCATCCGCGTCATAGGCCGCAACTGCTGTGCGCATTTCAGCAACTGCGGTCGCCACATGGGCCGGATTTTTCAGGCAGAGGGCCACGGCTCCGGCTTCGGTCTTGTGCGCCAGTTTGGCACCCATCATTTTCAACACCACCGGAAACCCGATCTCCATGGCCATATCCGGCACCTGCTGCCCGTTTGAGCAACGGCCCGGTGGAATACCGAGCCCTGCCCTGGCCAGCCATGCCTTCCCTTCGGCCTCGTCCACCAAGGTGCCGGTTCCAGATATTGGAACCGGGTTCAGGGGCAGCGGTGGCGCTTTCAGAATGCGCGCGCGGGCTTTATGCCAGTGACCAGCCGCCGCGATGGCATTCAAGGCCTCGTGGATTCCCTGCATCGGTGCCACGCCAATCCTGATCAGAAGTTCGCGGGTCTGCGCATCCATATTTTCAGGCAGGGTCGCGCAGATCGCCGCCGGAATTCCGTTGGCCGCAGCGGCGTCGGCAAATGCGGTCGCATCGTTCTGGTAATAAATTTTGGAATCATCCAGGTCCGGTGCCGGATAGTCCTGCACCAACAATGCTACATCAATATCGGAGCGTTCCAGAGCGCGGGCAAAAATTGGGGCGGTGAATTCAGGCTGGCCCCAGATCGGCGTGGTATAATCCAGAGGGTTGGACACGGTGGCAATATCCGGCAACAAGTCGCGCAGAATGCACGTGGCGTCATCGTCAAATGCCGGGAATGTCACGCCGATGGTTTCCGCATGATCTGCCAGCATCGTTGCGCCGCCACCTGAACAGGTRAAACCGGCAACGCGCGTGCCTTTGGGCGCACCTACGACACACAGATATTTYARCGTTTCCAGAAATTGCGCCGGATTGGTGACGCTGATCACGCCAGTGCGCTCAAACAACGCCTGGTATAATTCGTTGGCCCCCGACAGCGACCCGGTGTGGCTGACCGTCAGAGCCGCACCAATGGCCGAACTGCCSGATTTYAACGCKACAATCGGTGTATCATGCGCCAGCGCCTTAAGCGCGGCACGCTCAAACCGGGGGATATCCTGCAACCCTTCAATATGTACACCGATGGCCCGGACTTCCGGTTTTTCGCACAAGGCTTCGATAAAGTCTTCCACCCCCAGAACTGCCTGATTTCCGGCTGAAATCATGTATGTCAACGGCAGCGACCGCTGGCTCATGCTGATGTCTGATGAAAACATGCCGCTTTGGGTGATGATGGCCGCTCCAAACCCGGGCGTGCCGCCGCCATGGGCAAATGGCCAGAGCGCCGAATTATCGATATAGTTGATGACCCCGTAACAATTCGGCCCGATCAGCGCTATATCGCCGACCGCATCTTTCAGCGCAACTTCCAGCCGGGCGCCTTCTTCACCTGCCTCTTTGAAACCAGCCGTATAACAGACGATGCCGCCTGCCCCCATGGCTGATAGTTTTTCTACTGCAGGAATGACCGCCGCTGCGGGAATAGCCATAAATACGGCATCCGGTGCCTCTGGCAAACCCTCCACCGACGCGTAACATGGCACCCCGGCCAGATCGTTGCGATTGGAATTCACGGCCCAGTATTCGCCGGTGAAACCGCGTCTGCGTGCTTCGCCAATAGCCACGATTGCATCCGCGCCACCAACAAAGGCGATGTGGCGTGGGTTCAGCAATCGTTCAAAGTTTATGCGTTGCGCCGGGGTCATGCACCCAATGGCCTCAGAATCGCACGGGTGATGATGTGACGCTGGATTTCACTGGTGCCATCCCAGATCCGTTCCAGACGTGAATCCCGCCACAGGCGCTGGATCGGCAGCTCTTCCATCAAGCCCATGCCGCCAAATATTTGAACCGTATCGTCGGCGACCTTGTTCAGCATTTCGGAACAATAGACCTTGACCATGGCCGCATCCATGTCTTGCATATGGCCTGCATCCGCGCGTTGAACAGCATCCGTGACCAGCAAATCAGCGGTGCGCAATCCGATCGCCATATCGGCCAAACGAAACCCGGTGGCCTGGAAAGTACCAATTGGTTTGCCAAACTGCTTGCGATTGGCGGCCCAGTCGGTCGCCAGTTCCATCAGTCGTTCCGCCTTGCCACAGCAGGTGGCCCCAACCCAGATACGCCCCATGCCCAGCCATTTTCCCGACAGCTCCAGTCCGCGCCCTTCCTCACCCAAAATCTGATCCGGGCCAAGGCGCACATTGTCGAAACTTAACTGGTAGGTTTTGTAGCCGCGATAGCTGACGCATTTGCTACCTTCGCTGCAATCGAACCCCGGCAATCCGACATCGACAAGAAACGCAGTTATCCGCTTGCGGGGACCGCGTGGGGTTTCGTCCATGCCGGTGACGGCGAATACAATGGCAAAATCGGGCATGCACGGGCCTGAGATAAAATGTTTGCTCCCGTTCAATATCCAGTCATCTCCGTCGCGTTTGGCGTTGGTTTTCATCCCCATGACATCGGACCCGGCTTCTGGTTCAGTCAGGGCAAAAAGTTCGCGTTTCTCACCTGTGACACAAGGGGCAAGGTAACGGGCAATCTGGTCGCCCTCACAGGCCAGCAACAGCTCGGTTGGCCGGGCGATCCACGAATGCAATGCATGGCTGGTCTTGCCATATTCGCGTTCGACCACTGCCATGGCGGAATAATTCAACCCGCCGCCCCCCACATTCTCGGGCAGGTTTGATGCATAAAGACCCACCTCCTTGGCGCGTTTTTCGATCTGGCGGCCCAAATCCTCGGGCACCTCGCCGGTTTGGTCCACCATTTCCTCATGGGGATAAATCTCGGCTTCCAGGAAGCTGCGCACGGTATTCAACAGCAGCTCGTTCTCGTGTGACAAATTGGTACTCACTTTAATCTCCGGTCAGGATTTTGTTGCTTGTTCGCGCCGCCGCGTCAAAATTGCAGACACGCCAAAAGCGATGACGGTGATGGCGATCAAAACGACGGCAGCAGCGGCCACGGTTGGATCAGTATTCTCGCGGATGCCGTTCCACATCCGGCGCGGCAAGGTGTAGACATTGAATTTTGAGATGAACAACGTGACCACGATTTCATCCCAACTGAGGATGAAGGCGAACAAGGCGCCCGCAAACACACCGGGACGGATCGATGGCAGGATCACCCTGCGCATGGTTGTCCAATTTGACGCGCCAAGGTTTTTCGATGCCTGTTCCAGTTTTGGGTCAAAATTGGCAAGCGACGCGCTGACAGTGATCAGCACCATCGGGGTGGCCAATATTGTGTGCGCCAGGATCAACCCCGGATAGCTGTCCAATAAACCCAGTGGGATCCACAAGCGGTAAAACGCCATGGCTGAAATAATCTGCGGAATGATCAGCGGCAACAGCAGGAAGGCGCGGACAACTTCGCTATATTTTGACGATACCCGCCACAGCCCAATGGCACAAAGGGTGCCCAGAACGGTGGCCAACAAGGCCGTGATCAGTCCGATAATTGCGCTTTGTCCAAAGCTGGACAACCATTCCGGGCTGGTGAACAGTTTTTCGAAATGGCGCAAGGACAATTCACCATCTGGCATCGACAAGAACCGCTTTGGTGTCAGCGAAACCGGTATCGCKATCAAGGCCGGGATAACCAGAAACAGCAGCAAAACCCATGCGCCGGTACGGTTGAATATTGCCAACAGGCCCGGCTTCATGATGAGCTCCCCCCGAATATTGTGCTCAGTTTCATGAATTTTGACATGATATAGAGCATGGCAAGTACGCCGAACAACATGCAGGCTGCCAGCATCGCGGCGGTSCCCCATTTCAGYGTGACCAGTAATTGCACCGAGATATATTCCGCGATCATCAGCACCTTGCCACCRCCAAGRATGGCMGGSGTCACRTAAAAYCCAAGGCTKAGRATRAASACCARMAGCGAYGCCGCCACCAGGCCRGGYSTGGTCAGCGGCARATARATGCGCCKGAATGTCTGRRCWCCCGTGGCCCCCAGATTGCGTGAAGCGTCCATCACCCGCAAATCCAGCGATTGCATGTTCACCAGCAAAGGCAGCACTGCGTAGGGCACCATGTAATGGACCATGCCGATCAGCACGCCCAGCTCGTTGCGCATGAAGGCAATCGGTTCAGAGATGATGCCGATGCTGTCCAGCGCATTGTTGACCAACCCGTTACGCCCCAGCAGCATCAACCATGAAAATGTGCGCACCAGGATCGAAATCCAGAAGGATACCAGCAACAGCGTCAGCATCCGCGTCTGCTGTTTTTTGTGGGCATGCACCATCGCATAGGCGATCGAATACCCCAATACGACGCTGAACGCCGTTGTGATCARGCATATCCGCACTGTTCTCCAGATAATCCGCGCCAGCGCGTCGCTCTCGATCAGCTTTTCGTAATTTCCAAGCCCCGGCTCGGGGTCGGTAACACTCAGCCAGAGAATATTCAGGATCGGCCCCAGATACAGTACACCAAGCAGCAACAGGAATGGCGCAACCAGCAACCATCCGGGGCTAACGTATCGCCGAAATGTATTGTACAAAATCATGACCTTTCCGGTGCCCATTTAAGGTCAGCCCGATCGCTTGGTGATCGTTTTACCGGGCTGACCTCAGGGAGYTAACTTATGGCTTCGAGGAATGCATTGACCGCATCACCACCATTTTGACCCCACCAGACCGGATCATTGAAGGCGACCTTGTCGATGTTCATCGCCGACGTGATGGCATAGGCCTGCTGTTCTTCCGGGATCAGCGCGAATGCCGCCGGGTTGGACGGTGTCATGCCAAGGCAGTCGAGCAGTTGCAGTTGCGCTGCCGGATCCTGCGCAGTCGCGATGAATTGCATGATTGCTTCGCGCCCCGCCGGGTTGCCCTTGGGCACGATATACGCACCCGGCATAGCCAGCGCCTGGTTCATCACCAATTTGAAACGGCCATCGGTATCAATTTCGATGTTCTTGCCGCGGTTCTGCCAAACCATGCCCATGGTGACTTCACCATTCACGACCATCGAATGCGCCTCGGCGCCAGATCCCCAATACAGGCTGTCATCCTTGATCGATTTCAGCTTGGCAAGCGCGCGTTCCATGTCCAGCGGATAAAGTGCATCGGTGGCTACCCCGTCAGCCATCAACGCCGCCTCGAGCGACCCGTTCGCCCATTTATAAAGCGACCGTTTGCCCGGAAAATTGGTCGTATCAAAGAAATCAGCCCAATTGTCAGGCGGGTTGTCGCCGAATGCCTCGGTGTCATAGACAAAGGCATAGCCATAAAGAATAATGGAAACGCCATATTCCAAGGCATAGTTTGGCAAGGTCTTGTCTTTGCTGACAACATTGTAATCAATCGCTTCCAGATGCCCTGTTGGGCCAAGCGCTATGGCGTCAAACAGGTCAGCGTCAGCGACATCCGCTGTTACATTTCCACTGTCGACCATTTCCTTTATCTTGCCTTGCAGCGGGCCGGATGTGTCAAACCGCAAGAGCATGCCAGTTGCCGCTTCAAACGGTTTACCGATTGCGTTGCCGTGGCATTCTTCAGATTGTCCACCCCAGTTCCACATGACAATTTCGTTCGCTGCGGCCTTCGCATCACCTGACATAACGGTGGCTGTGACAAAGCCTGTCGCCACACAAAGTGTCAGAAAGCTGCGCCGGTCCATTTCACCTGCCTTAAACGCCTTGGCCCCGTCGGTCAGGGTCTCGCGCATGAATTGACTATCTCGCATAATGATACTCCTAGTTGGTTTTTGAAGGCTGGTTGTCAGCCCCTTCTTATATTTGCGCCATTTGGCTGGCGTTCTCTTTCTAGGGCCCTATCCAGCACCCAATTTCACAACGGCGTCGTCTTGCCATGATAAATTTACTGCTTGTCCTTCGTTCAAAGGTTGTTTGTTGCGCCAAGAATCTATGTCGACCTCCAACGCGTCAGCGCCCGGTATTTCGACAATAATTCGCTGCATCGAACCAAAATATGTGATCGATTTTATGGTGCCGGCAAGCCGGGTGTTTTGTGCAGTTTCCCCCGCTGGAGAGATGTCGATTTTTTCAGGTCGCAGGGCGAACAGCCCATCTGGTTGGCGCAAAAAATTGCTTTTTCCCAAAAAACTGGCAGCAAATTCAGTGGCCGGTCTTTCATAGAGATCTACCGGGCTGCCCACCTGCTCGACTTTGCCATCGCGCATGATGACAATGCGATCTGACATCGAGAGCGCCTCTTCTTGATCGTGCGTGACATAGATAAATGTTGTGCCGACACGACGATGAATATCTTTCAACTGCCCCTGTACTTCGACCCGCAATTTTTTATCCAGCGCCCCAAGAGGTTCATCCAGCAATAAAACGGGTGGCGCAAAACAAAGGGCGCGTGCCAGCGCGACACGCTGTTGTTGTCCACCTGATAATTGGCCGGGTTTGCGGTCGCTGAACTCGGTCAGCTGGACCAGTTCAAGCATCTCGTCTACGCGCTGGATAATCTCTGCCTTGGGACGTTTGCGCACGGCCAATGCATATCCGATATTGTCGCGTACGCTCATATGCGGGAACAGGGCATAGCCCTGGAATACCATGCCAAAATTGCGTTTTTCGGCGGGAATGTCTGCAATTGATGCGCCGTCCAGCTGAATATCACCTGACGAAATATCAAGGAAGCCTGCGATCATCATCAACAATGTGGTCTTGCCGGAACCAGATGGTCCCAGGAGGGTTAAAAACTCACCCTTTTGGATTTCGAGATTGACGTTGCTGACAGCGCGAAATTCACCAAAATACTTGGTCAGACCCCGCAATTGTATGCTGCCCTGAGGTACGTTACTCATCACATTATCATCCTGTCGCTCCGCGCAGTTTCAATTTTTTTCGTGCTTCAGCAGGGGTCACTGCTCGCCCGCCCATGCGTTCAATAATTTCAACAATGCGGGTCACCAACTGCCCGTTATTTGCCAACACGCCGCGATCCAGAAACAAGTTATCTTCCAGACCGACCCGCACGTTGCCGCCCATTGCAACGGCGGCCGCAGCCATGGGCATTTGCATCCGCGAGATACCAAACCCGGCCCAGCTGGCACCTTGCGGCAGATGATCTTTCATCACCTTCAATGTATCCACGCTTTGATCCGCGCCCCAGGGGATTCCCAGACAAATCTGGAACATCGGCGGATCAGCAATCAAACCTTCGTCGATCATCTGACGGGCGAACCGGATATGCCCCAGCTCGAATACTTCCAATTCTGGTTTGACGCCCCATTCCCTTGTCATTTCTGCCATCTTGCGCAGGGTGGGCGGGGTCGAAATATAGATGTTGTCACCATCGCCAAAATTGAGAGTGCCGCAATCGAGCGAGCAGATATCGGGCATGCATTGATGCACATGCTCCAGCCGCTCCTCCGCCGAAACCATGTCGGTTCCCGGTCCGGGCATTGCAGGGTTATCTGCATYGGGCACCCAGTCACCACCCATTCCGGCGGTCAGGTTGATAATGACATCKGTATCGGCGTCRCGYACCCGRTCGACGATTTCCTTGAACAGCTTGGGATCTCGCGATCCTTTGCCGGTTTCAGGATCGCGYGCATGAAGATGCACCACGGCCGCACCGGCCTTTGCGGCTTCAATCGCAGCATCTGCAACCTGTTTTGGCGTGACCGGTACATGCGGACTTTTACCGGTGGTATCCCCGGCACCCGTAACCGCACATGTGACAATTACATCGTAATTCACCCGCAACTCCCCATTTTTTTGTATCATTYTGGGGCGCGCGTAAAAAATATTTATCGATTTTTCGCCAAAGTGGTTTATGATTTGCCGAATATTCGTAATTAATAAATCCTGCTGGAGAGGCAGAAATGAACCCAGATTTGAACAAAGATCTGAATCCTGGTAGCCCGGCGATCCGCATTTTCTTTGTTCTCATTCCACGGTTCAACATGATGACCCTGACCGGATTGATCGAACCGGGACGCATTGCAAACTATCTTTCAGCAATGCCAATCTATACCAACACATTCCTGTCCTTTGATGGTTTGGTTATAGAGGCCAGCAACGGTTTGACGGTGACTTGTCAGGAGCCACCTGAAAAACTGAATCGAAACGACATCATTTTTGTCCTGGGCAGTTGGGGCGGCGAACATTATGCAAACCCAAAACTGTTTTCTTGGCTACGCCTTCAGGCCCGGCTGGGAATGCGGTTATNCGCAGTTGAAGTCGGCAGTTACCTGTTTGCCCGTGCCGGTTTGCTGGTGCACAAGCTGGCCACCACTCACTGGAGCTACCTTGCCGGTTTTCAGGAACAATTTCCCGATACGATAGCCACCGAACAATTGTTTACCGAGGATGGACGAATAATGACCTGTTCCGGTGGCACTGCGGGAATTGATCTGATGCTRTATCTTATCCAGCAAGAACAYGGCGAGCGCCTGGCAGGYGARATTTCYGATCAGATCATGCACCAYCCGGTGCGCTTGCCAGATGCGCCACAACGAAGGACGCTGGGGCGTGGGATAGAAACACTGACGCCGGTCGTGCGCGCCGCTATCGACTTGATTGAAAACAACATCAGCGAACCCCTGAACGTCCCCCAGATTGCCGAAAAAATCAACGTGTCGCAACGACAACTTGAACGCAAATTCAGCGCCGCGATGGGGTGCAGCGTGGTGCAGTTTGGCCTGTTGTTGCGGCTGCAACACGCGCGGGTTTTGCTGATTTCAACAGAATTGGGCGTGCGCGAGATTGCAACTGCATCGGGGTTCAACTCTTTGTCCCATTTCGCATTTTCCTTTAAAAAATGCTTTGGGCGACGCGCCAGCGATTACCGGCAAGCCTGGCCGGACCAGGATTCTGAGCCGCACTGGCCCGGCACCTTGTCCAAGTATCTTGACACGATCGAAATCAAGCGCCGGATTGGTTTGCTGTAAATTCAGCCTTYATCACCCGGCCTCGCGYAGTGCCCGAAGAACAGCAACAATCTGCCGGTCGCGTTTTGCGGCCATTTCCTCGAACCCGCGATCTCCGGCAATCTCGTTGCATCCGTTGACCATCCGGTCACGCAATTGCTGGGTCAATTCCGGAGCCTCCAGACGTGTCCATGGCAGTTTCAAGGCCGGGCCAAACTGGTCCAGATTAGTCGCCATCCCGCCCGCACCACAGGCCACATGAAAGGCCATGCATTGTCCCTGAACAGCCATACGTGGTGCCGGGCCATYCATCAGCGCATTGTCAATATCTGCTGGCGACGCCTCGCCATTAGCAACCATATGCAACGCTTCGCGCCACAATGCCTCTTGCAGGCGGGTGGCGACAAAGCCCGGAATTTCCTTTTTCATCAGTAACGGGGCCTTGCCCGCCATTTTGTAGAATTTGCCAGCCCAAGCCACCGCTGCAGGGTCAGTGCGTTTACCGCCGACAATTTCAACCAGTGGCAACAGGTAGGGCGGATTGAACGGATGGCCGATAATTGTGCGTTCAGGTGTTGCRCAATCGGCCTGAATATCGCTCATCATCAGGCCAGATGTGGAGGAACCGATCACCACATCGACCGGAACAATCCGTCCCAACGTCTCATAGAGCCCCTGTTTCAATTTCAGATTTTCCGGCACGCTTTCCTGAATGAATTGCGCACCCTCAACGGCCGCCCCAAGGTCAGTTACAATCCGCAATCGGTCGATCGACGCCCCCGGCGCAAGGCCCAGCTCGGTCAGGCTGACCCACGCGGTTTCAAGGATCGACRTAAAGGCAGGCGTTTCCGCCTCATCATGCAAATAGGTGGTTACATCATATCCGCGCGCCAGAAAATGCGCGGCCCACCCGCCACCAATGGGCCCGCCGCCAAGGCTGGTGACCCGGGATATTTCGCCGGGTGCCGAATACATCGTCACTCGCCTTTGAAAACCGGTTCGCGTTTTTCAACGAAAGCGGCCACACCTTCTGCAGCATCGTCAGATTTAAGCATCTTGTGGTAGATCGGCATCGGGTCGGTACGCATTTTGTGGAACGCCTGCTCCAGCGGCACACATTCAATGGCACGCTGAACTTCCTTGACGCTTTGCATCGCCAGCGGGGCAGACCATGCAATCGAAGCGGCCCATACCCGTGCGACTTCCATCAATTTTTCTTTGGGCACCACCTTATTGACCAAACCGTAATGCGCGGCCTCGGTCGCCGTCATCCGGCGGCCCAGTAAAAACATTTCCATCGCAATATTGTGCGGAATACGCCGCGGCAGGCGTTGCAAAGCCCCCGCATCCGGCACGATCCCCAGCGGCATTTCGGGCAATCCGAACTCCACATGATCCGCAGCAATCAGCAAATCGCACCCCAGCGCCATTTCAAACCCACCGCCGATGGCAAGCCCGTTGATGGCTGCAATGACAGGCTTGTTCAGGTGCCAGTTTTCGGTCAATCCGGTAAAGCCGCCCTCACCGTAATCATCACTTTCCCACCAATTGTCCAATTGCATTTCGCCAGCGTTGAGCGCCTTGAGATCCCAGCCGGCTGAAAATATTTTGTCGCCGCCGCCGGTCAGGATGGCTACCCGCAATTCAGGGTCCTGACGCAGTTCCGAAAACGCGGCAGCAAGAGCGCGCGATGTCGGAATGTCGATTGCATTGACTTTTGGGCGGTTCAGTTTGATCTCAAGAACATGGCCGTCACGGGTGACTTCAACTTCGTTGGACACGTGTATTTCTCCCATTGGTATCAAGAAAATTCCGGCATGACATCGTTACAAAACAGTTCGAGTGAGTGCTTCTGCTCGGCGTGTCCCAGCCCAAGGCTCGCGTAGTAAATAAAGCTGTCGACACCAAGCGCTTCGTATTTTTTGAGCTTCTCGACCACCTGTTCCGGCGTCCCGAACATCAGGTTTTCGGCAAGCATGTCTGAATCATATTCAGCACGGTTTTCTAGGCTTTCCAGCGGAATTGGCTTGGCAAATCCATTTGTTACATCGCCCTGGTTTTTGAAATAATTCTCAAACTGGCCAAGTTGCACGCGCGCCGCAGCCATCGGCACATCGCGATCCCCGGGCCGGTCATAAACCGCCGTGTGCCGCATCATCGCAATCTTGGGCCGTGGTTTTCCGGGGTTATTATCAACCGCTTCCTGCAACCGCGACAAATAAAGCTCGGCCTCACTCATCGGTCGGGTCAGCGGCCAGCTTTGAATATTGTATCCGTTTTTGACGGCGTAATCAAAGGTGATCGGAGCCCGTGCCGCCACCCAGATAGGTATATTGGCCTGCAATGGTTTGGGCACCGAGGTTGAGGTTGGAAAGGACCAGAAATCGCCATCATGGGCGTAATCGCCTTTCCAGAGGGCCTTAACCGCGGGCAGCATTTCCTGCATATAACGCCACGCGTCGGATTGTTTCAGGCCGGGGCGCATGCGGTCAAATTCGCGCTGGTAAGCGCCTGACCCGATACCAAACTCAAGCCGCCCGTCGCTGAGCAGATCGGCCATTGCGGCCTCACCCGCCAGCCGGATTGGCGACCAATAAGGCGCAACGGCCACAGCTGTACCGAGGCGAATTTTTTCAGTGTGCCCGGCCCACCAGGTCAGGATCTGAAACGGGTTTGGCGCAATTGTCATTTCCATGGCGTGATGTTCCGCCGCCCAGACAATTTCAAATCCACCCTGATCAGCCAACTTGACCATATCAAGGGTGTGGTCCCGGACAGTCCTCATATCGAGGCTGGAATCCATTCTTTCCATATTGATTGCAATTTGGAATTTCATAGTCTTCACTCCGTTTTCAGGCTGGCTCAGCGCATTACAAAGGGGTTTGCCATCGGTTCGTCCGAGGTGTTTATCCAGATCGTTTTGGGGCGGGTGTAATCATACATCGCCTGAAAACCGCTTTCGCGGCCATAACCCGATCCTTTGACACCACCGAATTCAGCAATCGGCGATACAACACGGTAAGTATTGACCCAGACAATTCCGGCCCGCACAGCATTTGCCATGCGCAGCGAACGCGCTGAATCGCGGGTGAAAATACCCGCCGCCAACCCGTGTTTGGTGTCATTGGCCAGCGCAATCACCTCATCCTCGGTCTTGAACCTTTGCACGCTCAGCACCGGGCCAAACAATTCAGTATCGACAATTTGCAAATCCTGGCGCGGGCAATCGATAATGGTTGGCTCATAGAAAAGCCCCCCCAGATCAGCGGGTTGCTTGCCGCCGGTCAAAATCGTACCGCCTTCATCTTGGGCCTGGGACACCACGCGCTTGATGTGATCCAGCTGGCCTTTTGTACATAGCGGGCCCATCTGGGTGTCTTCATCCAGCGGATCACCAATGCGGATTTTCCGAGCCATCCCGATCATTCTTTCCAGAAATTCATCCGCGATATCCTCGTGCAGATAGAGCCTGGATCCGGCAACACAGCTTTGCCCGGTGGCCCCAAAAATTCCGGCAATCGAAGCATTAACGGCGCTTTCGATATTGGCGTCGTCAAACACGATAAACGGTGATTTGCCACCCAGTTCCAAAGATACTTCGGCAAAGTTTTGCTTTGAATTTTCCAATACATGGCGCGCCGCATTTGGCCCGCCGGTAAACGATATCCGCGCCACCAGCGGATGGGATGTCAGCACCCGACCACAGGGATCACCATGACCGGTCACGATATTCACCACGCCGGGCGGGAAACCGGCGTCTTCGATCAATCGGCCAAATTCAAGCATCGCGCCCGAGGCATGTTCCGATGCCTTCAAAACCACCGTATTGCCTGCCGCAAGCGCCGGGCCGATCTTGACCGCAACCAGAAACAATTGCGAATTCCAGGGAACTACAGCGGCGACAACGCCCAGCGGTTCGCGCTTGGTGAAAACAAACATGTCCGGCTTGTCGATCGGCAGGGTTTCACCACTGATCTTGTCGGCGCAACCGGCATAGAACTGAAAAAACTCGGCGATATATTTTGCCTGCCAACGGGTCTCTTTCAGCATCTTGCCGGTATCCACAGACTCGGTTCGACCCAGATCTTCAGATTTGTCAGCCAGCAATTCTGCCAGACGGCGCAGGCATTTCCCGCGTTCGGTTGGCGTCATTTTTGCCCAGGGGCCTGTTGTAAATGCCCGATGCGCGGCCTGTACTGCGCGATCAACATCGTCGGCAGTTGCTTCAGGCACCCGCGACCAGACTTGGCCATTGGTCGGGTTGATACTCTCAAACAACGCCCCGTCTGACGCATCAACCCATGCGCCGTCGATCAGCATCTGATAGGTTTGAATATTTGTCATTGTTGTGCGCCCTCCCATCGGCATAATCTCTATTCTTGGCCGTTTTAAATCAAATAGATGCGATTTTTCGCCGTAATATGACGAAAATTATCATCTATTATGACTAGCAATCCGCCTACGCTCGCCTAAAAAGCCATTTCCATTCTAAGAAAGAGAGATGTCTGTGACCAACAAAAAGCAAGTTATCGGCAATCCGCTTGAAATCGGTGGACGAATATTATCGCTGTCACGGGCAATTCGCGCAGGTGATTTTGTATTTTTGACCGGGCAAATTCCGATGAAAGATGGCGCACCGATGACAATTGGTTCTGTTGAGGAACAGACCAGAGCTGTTCTTGACGATATCACCGCCACATTGGCCCTGGCCGGATGCACACGCGATGACGTAGTCAAGGCAATGGTCTGGTTGCGGCACCGCGATGATTTTCCGGGATTTAACAAAGTATATGGCGAATATTTCCCGGTTGAGCCTCCCACACGTTCAGCGGTGGTCAGCGATTTGCTTGTTGAGGTGCGGGTCGAGGTTGAAGTTGTCGCCTATCGCCCGTTGCAAATCGAGGAATGAATGACACACACGGCCCCCGATGGAACTGTTTATGAGATACACGGAGCAGCCACCGCACCCGTTGTTGTCCTGATCCACGGTCTGGGGCTGAACCGCGAGGTCTGGCAGTGGCTCGTTCCGGCCCTGGCCGGACGATACCGGGTTTTAAGCTACGATATGTTTGGCCACGGTGACAGCGTGCCTCCGCCCGTAACCCCGTCTTTGAAGATGTTTTCTGACCAATTGCGAGATTTGATGGACCATTGCAAAATCAAATCTGCCGCCRTRGCCGGGTTTTCATTGGGTGGAATGATCGCGCGGCGATTTGCACAAGATTATCCCGAAAGGGTTGCAGCACTGATCGTCCTTCACTCGCCCCAMCAGCGCAGCAGCGAGGCACATGCTGCCATTGTAAAGCGCGTCGAACAGGCGCGCATTGCAGGGCCGGCCTCCACCATAGACGCCGCTCTGGAACGCTGGTTCACCGACAAGTTTCGCGATCAGAATCCAGACATGATGGATTTGGTGCGGCGCTGGGTGATGGCAAATGATATCGAGGTCTATCACACGATCTATCGCGTTCTTGCCGAAGGGATGGATGAAATCACCGCCCCGAACCCACCGCTCAATTGCCCGACGCTTGTCATGACAGGCGATGAGGATTTTGGTAATGGTCCCGAGATGGCCCATGCAATCGCAGCCGAGATCGATGGTGCAGAAACTCACATTCTTCAGGGCTTACGCCACATGGCATTGGTCGAAAACCCAAACGCGGCAAATGGTCCGATTTGCGCATTCCTTGACCGCAATATGAACAGGAAACAATTGCATGTCTGAACCAACCAGCAAAGGTATCCTGCACGGGATCAGGGTGCTTGACCTCAGCCGAATGCTGTCGGGGCCCTATTGCACCATGATGCTGGCCGATCACGGGGCTGAAGTAATCAAAATCGAAAGTCAGAGCGGCGATACCAGCCGTGGCAACGGCCCCTATCGCGAGGATGATCCCGACCATGACTGGGCTGGGTATTTTGTCAGCCTGAACCGCAGCAAGAAAAGTGTTCAGCTCGATTTGAAGACCAGCGAGGGAAAATCCGCCTTTCGTACTCTGGCGGCCACAGCCGATGTCATTGTCGAAAATTTCCGCCCAGGCGTGATGGAACGTCTTGGCCTGTCCTACGAAAGCCTGGCCGAAATAAATCCACGGCTGGTCTATGCCGCTATCCGAGGGTTTGGCGATCCTCGATCTGGCGCCAGCCCCTATGCCAATTGGCCGTCATACGATGTGGTTGCCCAGGCGATGGGCGGGATCATTGCACTAACCGGTCCAGACGCTGCAACGCCGACTAAAGTTGGCCCAGGAATTGGCGACGTTTTTTCCGGCCTGATGATGGCGTTTGGGGTCATGGCGGCCCTGCGGCAGGCCGAGGCCACCGGGCGCGGCCAATTTGTTGATGTGGCAATGTATGACGCCATGATCTCATTATGCGAGCGGGCTGTGTATCTGCACGATTTCGATGGCTCGGTGCCCGGGCCTGAAGGTAATACTCATCCATTCCTCGCTCCGTTTGGTGTGTTTCCAGCGGCCGATGGGGCTGTGTCGCTGGGGATTGTGGACGATTCTTTTTGGCGTGCCCTGGCGGGGGCGATGGACCAGCCTGAGCTTGGTCAGGATGCGCGGTTTGCAACCCGTGCAGCGCGCAACAAAAACGCGAGCGAGCTTAACGCGATGGTATCGGCCTGGACCGCCACCCTGAGCAAAACTGAATTAGGCGTCAAACTTGGTGGTGTCGTTCCGTTTGGCCCCTTGAACACAATTGCCGATATTTTTGCCGACCCGCATGTGGCCGCACGCGGAATGCTGGCAGAAGTGCCCCATGCTGACCCGGACGCCCGCCCGTGGACCGTGGCCGCCAACCCGCTTCGTTTCAGCGACGCGCCCAATCCCCAACTTGCAACACCGCCGCGGATCGGTGCCGATACCGAAAAATATTTGGCCGAACGTGCGCCGGTGCCGATGTCGGACGCAGAAAAACGCGAATTACGCGATGCCTTTGGCTCATTCGCAACAGGGGTCACAATTGTGACAACCCGGCAGCGCGATGGTGTCCCTCGCGGGTTTACTGCCAATTCATTCACGTCTGTTTCGCTTGACCCGCCGCTGGTATTGGTTTGCATCGCCAAATCGGCGCTCGGTTGTGATGTTTTCACGGATGCCGAGCATTTTGCAGTCAACGTACTGGGCGAAGATCAAAGATCGGTTTCAGGTTTGTTTGCCTCTCAGAGCCCGGAAAAATTTGAACTTGCGGACTGGCATCCGGGAACTGCAAATATGCCTTTGCTTGATGGAACTCTGGCCAGTTTTACCTGTACCCGCCATAAAATTGTGGATGCGGGAGATCACATTATTCTACTTGGAAACGTGATCGACTTTGCCGCCCAAAGCGGCGCTCCTCTGGGATATTTCAAGGGCAGCTATTTCTCGATCGGGCTGGAACAATCGCTGGTTTCTGCGGCATCCCAAGTTGGAAACACTGTAATTGGCGTGGTTATCGCGCGGGGCGACAAGCTATTGCTGACAATCGCGCCTGACGGATCGATTGCGGTTCCCAAAGCACTTGAGGCTGCAAACAGCCTGGCTGGCCTCAAGGCCATGCTGAACGGGTCCGGGCTAACGGCAAATCTCGATTTTCTCTATGCGGTCTATCAGGACAGCGAAACCGGAACGCACGGTATTTTTTATCGTGGATCTGTAACCGGTGATGCGCCGAAAGGTATGACCTTTGTGCCGATTAATCGTATTCCATTGGACCGTGTAAACAACGCCGCTGAACGCAGCATGCTGGCAAGATACTCTGATGAGTTTACCCATGGCAGTTTTGGTATCTACCAGGGCGATGAAWGCCAWGGCACCATCCACCATGTGACGAAGCAAGAACACTCCAAAGACTAAAACGAACGAGAGCATCATGCTTTCGGAATTGAGAAAAATCGTTACATTTGATGAAGATATCCGTGRGTATGTCGATRACCTGTCACCCAAARCYWGGTCTGGCAGGGGCAYTTCATAGCCYCGTCGCAACTCAAATGCGGGTTAAAAATATACCTGTTTTTCAGTTCAGAAGATTTTCGGTTTTAGCGCGTTGATCCGCTACAGCTTTCTCCAGCACCAGCCCATACCCTCTCAATTCCATGGGAGCATTAAGTATGGCGATAATTTCTTTTTTCGGGGCCGTATCCCRCTTGTCGATTTTTTGCAGAACATCCTCATACCAGCCAATCAATTCGCGTTGCATTTTGCGTTCTGCGGAATAACCGAATGGATCAAAGGCGGTTCCCCGCAARCGTTTCATCCGCGCCATGGTGTGCAAYACCGGACGTATCCATGGTCCGATCTGGATTTTGCGGGGTCGGCCGCGGGCATCTTTGCCCAAGGGCAAAAAGGGAGGTGCGAAATGATGATGAATTTTAAAATCGCTGGTGAATTTTTGTTTCAGTTCTTCATAAAATTCCGACTGTGTATGAAGCCGCGCCACTTCGTATTCATCTTTGTAGGCCATCAATTTGAAAAGCGACTTGGCGGCGATTTTTCCAAGTGACTGTTTCCGGTTTTCTGGAAGGGCATCGACAAACTTCGCCAACGTCTCACGGTACTGGTCTGCGTAAGAATTGTCCTGATACCCGGTGAGAAATTCTGCGCGGCGCTGGATCAAYRCTTGAAGGTCCARTTCWCCTTCTGCCTGCGGTTTCAAGTATCTGGTAATTTTCCCGGCATCATCAGCCAGCAATCTTCCGATCGCCAAGGCATTYCGGTTCTCARCAACCTTTACGCCGTTCAGCGCAATGGCTTGATCAAGTGCCGCGAGGCCAACTGGAATCATGCCCTTTTGCCACGCCATGCCCAGCATGATGGTGTTCGCGAAGACAGCATCACCCAGAAGTGTCTCTGCAATTTCATTGGCATCGATGGAAAAGACATTCTCGTCGCCCACGGCCTTTCGAATAGCGGCTTCCCGTTCCTCAACCTTTAAGCTTGCATCGCGGTGCAAAACRATGTCRCCCGTRGGCATTTGCGCCAGGTTCAGGGCAACCATGCTGCCCGCGCGGTAATGCTGTGACGCTTTGGGTGATGAACTGACCACGATATCACATCCAATCACCGCATCGGCTGCACCCTGTTCCAAGCGTACCTGGTTAAGCTGTGCTGGATCGCTACCCAATCGGATGTAGCTCAATACAGTGCCAAATTTCTGCGCAAAGCCTGTGAAATCAAGCAAGCTTGTTCCACGCGATTCAAGATGGGCGGCCATGGTGATGATGGCACCGATGGTGATGACACCAGTTCCACCAACACCCGCGACAAGCAAATTGTAAGGCTTTTCGAGGTCATTCAGTTCAGGTTGAACGAGGYTGGCCGCCAGTTTCTCGAACTGAACATCTGGTAATTGWGGTTTGGCGCGGGTTGCGCCTTCGATCGTCACGAAGCTTGGACAAAATCCGTTCAGGCAAGAAAAATCCTTGTTGCACGAGGACAGATTGATCTGGCGTTTGCGYCCAAATTCGGTTTCACGGGGTTCAACTGAAAGGCAATTGCTCTCCACAGAGCAATCACCGCACCCCTCGCAAACCAGTGGGTTGATGTATGCAAACCGTTTTGGATCTTCGAGCAACCCGCGTTTGCGGCGGCGACGTTTCTCTGTTGCGCAAACCTGTTCGTAGATCAGGACGCTGACGCCCTTAATGTCCCTCAATTCCCGTTGAACCTGGTCCAAATCCGCCCGGTCATGAAACGAGGTCTTGGCGGGAAAATCCGATTTGCGAAATTTTGTGAATTCGTCAGAGACCAGTGCTATGCGTCCCACRCCTTCGGCGCGGCTGAYCTGAGCAACGGCCTGAACACTGATGGGGCCATCRACYGGYTGCCCGCCRGTCATGGCAACKGCATCGTTGAACAATATCTTGAAAGTGATGTTGGTTTTAGCGGCGACCGCCTGCCTGATGGCCAAAGATCCTGAATGGTACCAGGTTCCCTCACCCAGGTTTTGAAAGATGTGGCCGCCTCCCGAGAATTTTGAACGGGCGATCCACGGCACGCCTTCGCCGCCCATCTGGGCATAGCCATCAGTATCCCGGTCCATCCAGCTCGCCATGACATGGCAGCCGATACCCGAAGCTGCTTTGCTGTTCTCTGGCACTTTGGTTGAAGTGTTATGCGGACAGCCCGAGCAGAAATAAGGTGTTCTTGTTGCACCTGGAACCTGCAAATGTATCGCAGGGACCGATGTCAGTTGCTGTGCTTTTTCGACCAATTTTTCRTTTGGAWAAAACCGATTGAGCCGGCCCGCTACGATTTTCGCCAAAACGAGTGGGCTCAGTTCTCCGGTCCAGGGCACCAGATCACGGGTCGCCGCCGCATCGTGTTTGCCGGTCATTTTTACGGGCTTGTCTCCAGGCCAATCGTAAAAATATTCCTTGAACTGGCTTTCGATGATGCCGCGCTTTTCTTCTACGACGAGTACTTCCTCCTTGCCCCGCACGAAAGCCAGAGCATCGCGGCGGGCCAGAGGCCAGACCATGCCGACCTTGTAGATATCGATCCCCAGTTTTCGGCACCTGGCCTCGTCAAGCCCGAGCAATCGCAGGGCCTCCATGAGGTCGAGATGGCCTTTGCCGGTGGTCACAATGCCAAACCTGGCATCCTTGATGTCGTAAATACGACGATCAACCGGGTTGGCTTCGACAAAGGCTTCAACAGCTTTCAGCTTGTAACCGATGCGCGTCTCGATCTCTGTGCTTGGCAGATCACCCAGACGAACATGAAGGCCGCCTTGTGGTCGCTCAATATCTGGCAAGGTGAAGTTTCGATCAGGGCTGAGATCCACCGAACGCGCCGATTCCACGGTTTCTGAAATCGCCTTGAAGCCGACCCACGTGCCGGAAAACCGCGACAACGCAATGCCGTATTCTCCAAAGGCAAGATATTCATCCAGCGACGCCGGATTTAGCGTTGGCATGAACCAGGCCATGAAAGCCACATCCGACTGATGCGGCATGGAAGAAGAAACACAACCGTGATCATCACCTGCAACGACCAAAACGCCACCCTTTGGCGATGAACCATAGGCATTGCCGTGACGAAGAGCGTCGCCTGAACGGTCAACCCCAGGGCCTTTGCCATACCACATGGAAAAAACACCCTCGACCTTGCAGTCCAGGTCCAATACCGCCTGTTGGGCGCCAAGAACAGCCGTTGCGCCGAGGTCTTCGTTGATGGCAGGCATAAATTCTATTCTGGATTCCTCAAGCCGCTTGCTTATACGCCAGAATTCCAAGTCCAGTCCGCCCAGCGGAGAGCCACGATAGCCGGACACAAACCCGGCTGTATTTAATCCTGCCCCTTTATCGCGTCGCGCYTGRTCCAACATCACGCGCACCAGCGCCYGTGCMCCGGTCAGAAAYACCCGTCCATTTYTCTGGCTATAACAATGGTCCAATCTATAGCCATGGGTTTCGCTGGCTTGCTTCAGCATCCGGGTCTCCATCACAAATGATGCAGACTAACGAAACCACGCCGAAGAAAGCTTTCAATATTTCCTTTGCTTTCCTATAATATGGAAAAATATTTCGAAATACATGCAATGCCGGAGTAATTTTTCACATGGAGCTAGATGACCGGGATAGAGCCTTGCTTTCCCTTCTTCAAAAAGATTGCCGGCTATCGAATACGGAATTGGCAGAAAAAGTAGGCATGTCCGCGTCCGCATGTTGGCGTCGCGTGAAGGCWTTTACWGAATCCGGTATTATTGAGCGGTATGGGGCGGTTCTGAACACGACGAAACTCGGGCTGTCGTTCAAAGCCATCGTTCACGTTCAGCTAACCCAGCATACCCCTGCTGCCATGGAAGAATTCATCAACGGCATTYCTCGACGCGGCGAAATCGAGGCCTGCTATGCAACCACGGGACAGGCTGATTACCACCTTCTGGTTACTTGCGAAGATATCGAGGCCTATAACCGATTTCTGGAAGAATTCCTGTTTCGACTTCCGGCGGTCCGGGGCGCTCAAACCAATGTGGTGTTAAAACAGATCAAGGCCTCCGGGCCCATTTGAGCCGCTGGGTATAAATTTCGCAGACAGTCTAAAACACCAAGCGTGACACATTTTGAAGCTGGCAAATTATATATTGATATTTAGGACGTGGCTCGTTGCAGTCTATCGTCCGAGCGGGCGCGCTTTCTTCTTAATTCTGGCGCATAAGACCGGCAAAATTTGAGGGTCAGCAAAAAAATCCAACCTTCATTTTCGACTGCCCGTTCTGAATAATAGAATTTTTCACATGGCCGCGAATTCAAGATGCCGCAGGGTATCCTTGCCGCAAATTCAAGTTGCCGTAGGGTATCCTTAATTTTCTTTAAATATCAATATGTTGACAAATTATTAACAAGACCCATTCGGTGGGGGAAAATCACAAATATGTCAATTGACAATCACATTGAACTAAGAATATAGGCATACCCCATGCAAGTTATAGCATTATCATATTCCGGAATCCCCGCGCTCATTTCCAAGCTGCTACTCATCGTGGCGTTGGTAATGTCGCCGCTTGCAATGTCACATGCCAACACTTCTTTGGGCATTCAGTCAGACATGGTTTTGGGCAATCATAGCCTGTCAGAAAATGGCGAACATAGCCATGCTGACAATGGCCTCAAGTCTCAAATGAGCCACTATTCCTTCCCGGAATCGGGTGGAAACATGACCCATTCTGGTGATCAATGCTGCGCAGCCAATTGCGGCATTGCTATCGTTTCATTGCTCGAAGCAGAAGCTGTTGACGTACACAGTGACGATTTTTCGTCGCGTCTTGTGATGTCTGTCCTGCCTGGCGAGCTGGTCGACCCTGGCCGCCCTCCCCGAATCTGAAAACACACTTTTAGAACGTAACAATTGCGTTTGGAGCCGTGGCTCCAAACGCCCCTTGTTTGTCAATTTTCAGGTCAGGTACATGAAAAAATCATTTTTTGCAGCGGCATTTTTGTCGGTGCTGGTCAGCGGATGTAGCTCATCCGGCCCGGCGACCGTATTGCCGCTAAGTTCGCCAGCAGATTCCGAGGTTGGCATTCGATCCACCCGCCACMYCRAYRTSCTKGAAGGGTATAATCATAGAAACGTCGTYGRCCCGCGCCCMTGGCGCACACTGAATGACGAACAGTCTCCCACCAAGGGAGACCATTAATGAGAGCTTCCAAATTCATTAAGCTAGCCTTTGCGCTAGCCCCAATTTCGGTTGCTGGTTGCACTGCATTACCGGCACTCGATCAATACACCGCACCCGATGCGGGCTTTGCAGCGGTATCTGAGGAAACATCGCGAATTTCCGGTCAGCAAACCGTATGGATCCAGAGCCAGCAACAGGCTGAGGACATGCGCGAACGGGTACATTCGCTCGTTCATYAAAAGACGATCAATGCTGATACGGCTGTCCAGGTTGCRCTATTGAACAATCGGGGTTTGCAGGCGGCGTATGCGGAAATTGGAATGTCCGCGACGCAGGTCTGGCAGGAATATCTGCTTGAAAACCCGAAAGTCTCGATCGAAATTCTTGGCATAGCAGCGCCGGGTATCGGGCCATATCGTTCCATCGAAGGATGGGTCGCCAATAATATTCTGGCGATGATCACCCGGTCTGCGCGGGTTGAGCTTGCGGATAACAGGTTTCGCCAGGCGCAACTAAAGGCAATTTTGGAAACCCAGCGGRTTGCGGGCGAAACCCGCAAAGCCTGGATCAATGCCGTTGCCGCGTTTGAGAGCGTGATTTACCTGAACCAGGCACAATTGGCTGCCAATGCGGCGTCTGAATTGGCGCTGCGATTGGGAGAATCCGGTGCGCTGGCAAAATCCGGTCAGGCACGCGAGCATGCGTTCTATGCCGAATTGACCGGGCAGCGGGCGCAGGCCCGCCTTGCCGCCCAATTGGCAAAAGAGCAATTGACCCGATTGATGGGGCTTTGGGGATCAGAAGTTGACTATTTTGTTCCCGATTATTTACCCACCATTCCCAGAGGCTTGACCCCCAGGCGCCAGATTGAAGCTGACGCCCTTCAACAACGGGTGGATTTGCAGGTAGCCAAACTCGAACTGGAAGCGCTCGCCAATTCATACGGCTTCACCCAGGCAACCCGGCTTCTCACCGATCTGGAAATTGTCGTAGGGGTCGAACATGAAAGAGAGATTGATGGTAATGGGATCGAAAAATCGACAACGGCACAGCTCGAGATCGAATTCGAAATTCCGATTTTCGACACCGGTGAAGCCCGGTTGAGGAACGCCGAACTCGCCTATATGCAGGCAGCCAACCTGCTTGCGGAAAAGGCAGTCAATATTCGCTCCGAAGCCCGCTCCGCCTACATTGCGTACCGGTCTACCCATCAAATCGCCAGACATTACCGAAACGCCATTCTGCCTCTTCGAACAACAATTTCTGAAGAAGCAATGCTGACTTACAACGGAATGATCACCAACACATTCGAATTGCTCGCTGATACCCGCGCCAAGCTTGGCACGATATTGGAATCGGTCGATGCAAACCGCGAATTCTGGCTGGCGGATGCAAATCTGTCGGCGGCGATCATTGGCGGTGGCCAAACATCAACGGGTGGCGGAAGCGCTGCCATTTCACTCGCCGGTTCCGGCGGTGGCGGACATTAAGAAGGAAGAACGATATGTTTAACAGACGACAATTTTTGGGCGCCGGCGCCGCATTGGTATCAACRAGTGCCTGGGCCAGCACGTCCCATACCGGGTTACCCGAAGCTGCCATCATGGAAACCGCGGCAACCCAGCCGCCGCTTCATCCAACCACAGGCCCCGACTATCAACCCGTTGTCACTTTGCACGGCTGGACCCTGCCGTTCCGGATGAATAACGGGGTGAAGGAATTTCATCTTGTAGCTGAGCCGGTCGAGCGGGAATTGGCAGAAGGCATGACGGCCTATTTATGGGGCTATAACGGRCAATCCATTGGCCCCACGATTGAAGCCGTTGAAGGCGACCGGGTCCGGATTTTTGTGACCAACAAACTACCGGAACACACGTCCGTTCATTGGCATGGCCTCATCCTGCCGTCCGGTATGGACGGGGTTGGCGGATTGAGCCATCCGGGTATTCCACCGGGCAAGACGTATGTCTACGAATTCGATCTGACCAAAAGTGGGACTTTTATGTACCACCCCCATGCGGACGAAATGGTCCAGATGGCGATGGGCATGATGGGGATGTTCATTGTCCACCCGAAAGACCCGACTTTCATGCCGGTGGATCGCGACTTTGTTTTCATGGCCAACGCATTTGACATCGATCCTGGATCGTATGTCCCCAAGATCATGACCATGAACGACTTCAATATGTGGTGCTGGAACAGTCGTATTTTTCCAGACATTGACCCGTTGGTAATTTCCAAAAACGACCGGGCAAGAATCCGTTTTGGTAATCTCACCATGACCAATCACCCGATCCACATGCACGGTTATGATTTTGAAGTGACGTGCACCGATGGCGGCTGGGTACCGGAAGGAGCCCGATGGCCGGAAGTCACCATCGATATTCCGGTTGGGGCAATGCGCGTATTTGAGTTTGACGCCATTCATGAAGGCGATTGGGCGATCCATTGCCACAAATCTCACCACACCATGAATGCCATGGGCCACGATGTTCCAACTTTCATTGGGGTCAATAAATCAGAAGTCACCGGCATGATCCGCGATCTTCAACCAGACTATATGCCCATGGGCACGGCTGGCATGGCGGATATGGGGATGATGGAAATGCCCCTGCCCGACRACACCATTCCGATGATGACAGGTTGGGGACCATACGGCCCGCTGGAAATGGGCGGCATGTTCTCGGTGGTCAAAGTTCGCGAAGGGATCGCATCCGATGAYTATTCRGATCCGGGCTGGTTCRAAAACCCACCCGGCACCCAAGCCTATGAATGGGAAGGCGAATTACCAGAACCAGAACAGGCGTCGAATGCCAATACACGGTTCACTCAAAAATAAAACCGGGTTGGTCAAAWCAGCWGAAGAACGAACGAAATTATATCTGTTCACAAAAAGGAAATACAATATGAAAACACTTCTCTATGTCGGTATCGGAGTTATTGCGCTAGGAGGGATGGCCATGGCTGCGGGCACTCATTCAGAGGGTCACGGTAATAACGACCCCCAGATGGGTGGCCACAGCCAAAGTCTTGGACATGGTCACGACAGCAATGAAACCGGCGGACATGACGACGCAATGATGGCTGTTGGCGTCCCTGGCGACGCTGCGGAAGTCAARAGAACAATTGAAGTTACGATGCGCGAAACCGCCGACGGCGATATGATTTTCGAACCTTCAAGCATCGAGATCCACAAAAACGAAACCATTCGTTTTGTGGTGGCGAATGCGGGCGATTTAACCCACGAATTTGTGCTTGATAATCATGATGGCGTCATAGAGCACAAAGCGCTGATGGAACGGTTCCCTGAAATGGAACACGATGATCCAAATTCCGTCCGACTTGAATCCGGTCAATCCAGCGAACTCTTCTGGCATTTTACAAATGCCGGAAGCTTTGAGTTCGCTTGTCTCATTCCCGGCCATTACGCTGCCGGCATGAAGGGCGATATTGCCGTTTCAGACCAGGTTGCGAGCAACTAGAAACAMACGAAATTTTTGGAGACTGAAATGAAACAAATCATCAAGACAGGATTGTCTGTACTGGTCGCATTGACCATTTCCGTTGGTGCCTGGGCGGCGGAATATAGCCAAGGTGTTGTTCGCAGCATCGATACCGAAGCAGGCAAAGTTACGGTCGCGCACGGGCCATTGAAAAACCTGGATATGCCAGCAATGACAATGATATTCCGTGTATCCGAGGAAGCCATGCTGACAAGCATGAGTGAAGGCGACGAGATCGAATTTGTCGTAGAGCGCCGCAATGGCAAATTRACGATTATCGAACTGAACTAACTAAAAATATCGCGTCAGTGCCGTATTCGTAAACGTCGATGCGGATGGCTTGGTGCAAAATTGGCGCATCGCCGCTCAAAAACAGAGTAGCGATGCGCCAAGCATATTTCTAAAGCCAGCGACTAGTCTTTCAGTTTTGTCATGCGCAGATAAGGCAGAATAGTTGTGAATTCACCGAATTTCGCTTTTGCGTCTTCGTCATTCACCGTGGTTGGGATCACCACATCATCGCCAACATTCCAGTTTGCGGGGGTAGCAACACCGTTTTTAGCAGCCGTTTGCAAACCATCCAATGCGCGCAAAACCTCAGCAAAATTACGCCCGACATTCATTGGGTATGTCATCGACAATTTCATCTGTTTGTCGGGTCCAATGATAAAGACAGAACGCACAGTCGCACTATCGGCGGGAGTGCGACCGTCCGGCATATAGGCCTCGGCAGGTAGCATGTCGAAAGCCTTTGAGACAGCCAAACCATCATCGGCAATGATCGGGAAATTTGCAGGCGTGCCGCCGACCTTTTCAATATCGGCTTTCCATTTTTTGTGCTCTTCAACACCATCCACAGAAACGCCGATGACTTTGGTGCCGCGCTTGGCCCATTCGTCCGCAAGCTGTGCAACGGCACCAAATTCGGTTGTACATACCGGTGTGAAATCTTTTGGATGCGAGAACAGGATCGCCCAGCTGTCGCCGATCCAATCGTGCAAGGCAAATGTACCCTGATCGGTTTCAACAGTAAGATTTGGAATCGTATCGTTTATGCGCAGACCCATGTCAAAAATCCTTCAAATGAGAAAATTAATTACCCTAAGGGAATAGAGATACGACAGGCTGGAAGCTTTAGTAAAGTCAATCAACGGAAAATGCTTTGCAGCATATTTGGCAAAGCTGGGCATTCCACGCACCAACGAAGACCTTCCACGCCCATTTTCTGTTCAAAATACAACGTAAATGTCGTATCTTCCACATTCTTCATTGCAGCGCTTCAAAACGGGTATAGGGGATTGGCTGATGGCAAATGAGAAAAACCGATTTAATCAACTTGATAAATTTGGTCATGTAAAAATTGACAAACTTGGAAATGCGATGGTTCGCGGGTTCCACGTACTAGCTCTTTTTGCGATCGGCGGGACGATTGTCTGGTCTGCAGCTTTCGCGTTCTGGGGCATGGTTTCCGTAGGACACGCCTCGGTCGAAGATATTTTGCTGCTGTTTATCTATCTGGAACTGGGCGCCATGGTAGGCATCTATTTCTCCACCAATCGAATGCCCGTTCGGTTTCTGATTTACGTGGCGTTGACCGCGCTGACCAGGTTATTGATCGGGATGGCCAATGTGGAACATATCGACATTCAGGCCGCGATCAGCACACCTCACTGGGGGCTTGTTATTGTAACAGTGGGTGTGCTGCTGTTGTCGTTTGCGGTATGGATTCTACGCTACGCTTCGTTCCATTATCCATCGGACCGCCGCGTTGGAGACAAGAAGCCATCCGGTGATGAAGAAATGGGATAACGCACCTGCGGAATTTGCTTGAGCCACAACTAGACGACCGCATTCAAAGCTCCGACATAGCCTTCAATACTTTTGGCGGCGACATGGGATGATCTTGCAACCGAACCCCGGTGGCATCGTGGATCGCATTGGCGATCGCGGCCAAAGGCGGAATGATCGGGACTTCGCCAATCCCGCGTATACCGTACGGGTGGTTCGGGTTCGGCACCTCGACAATGATCGTATCGATATTGGGCACATCTGAACAAACCGGCATCCGGTAATCCAGGAAGCCCGGATTTTCCATTATGCCATTTTCGTCATAGATATATTCTTCGTTCAGCGCCATGCCGATACCCTGTACCGCACCGCCATGGAATTGCGCTTTGACATAATCGGGGAATACGGCTTTGCCCGCATCCTGGATGACCGAATAGCGCAGGACTTTCACGGCGCCGGTGCCTTTATCAACCTCCACATCGATAATATGGGTGCCAAAACCTGGGCCACCGCCAACCACATTCAGTTCGGCGTGACCTGCTATCGTACCGCCATAATAGGCCGCCTTCTTGGCAAGATCGGCGACCGACAAAGGATCAAAATCACCGACATTGGCACCAGCTGGGCGGGCATGACCGTCTTCCCAGGCAACTTCATCAATGTCCACATCCCAGATCTTGGCGGCAATGTCGCACATTCTGGCGACGGCATCACGGCTGGCCTTCACAGCCGCCATGCTGCCTGCTGCTGTTCCGCGACTACCGGCTGTGGTGAAATTGAACCCGAGCGTTGTTGTGTCGCTTTGAATAACACGGATTTTTTCCATGGGAATACCAAGTTCTTCTGCGACGATTTGGGTGTAGACCGCGCGGGAGCCGCCTGCCACATCGACCGTGCCATAGACAAAAGACACTGTCCCGTCTTCGGCAATATTCAAAGTCGAGGAGGTTTCATTGCCGATGGTGAACCAGAAACCGGTCGCAATGCCGCGTCCCTGATTTGGGCCAAGCGGGACTTTCATATGGTCGCTGGCTTTGGCGGCCTCCAGGGTTTCGATAAATCCGATAACGCCGAGTTTTGTTCCAAAATGGGTTTGTGTCCCCTCCTTGGCGGCATTCATCAGGCGAAATTCAATCGGATCAATTTCGAGCTTTTCGGCCAATTCGTCGATCACAGACTCAACACCAAATGCGATCATGGGCGCACCGGGTGCCCGGTATGCGGCAACTTTTGGTCGATTGCAGGTAACATCGTGGCCGACCACTTTGACATTCTCGATGTCATAGCGGGTAAATACGGTGACAGCAGCCATCGACAAAGATGACCCGGCAAAGGCCCCTGATTGATAATTCAATTCAGCCTGGCCTGCTACGATTTTACCGTCTTTGGTGGCACCGATTTTGACCTTGGTATTGGTTCCCGACGTTGGTCCGGTGGCGCGAAACACTTCGTCCCGGGTCATGACCATTTTGACCGGGTGACTGGATTTCCTGGAGAGTGCAATCGCCAACGGTTCCAGATAGACCGTGTTTTTGCCACCAAAGCCGCCGCCCAATTCTGCTGGCGTAACGGTGATTTTGGCCAAATCCATTTTCAGGACTTTGGCAATCTGGGACCGGAAAACAAAATGTCCCTGCGTACTTGTCCATACTTCCGCGTACCCGCCTTCGGTATAATTGGCGACGCAGGCATGGGGTTCAAGATAACCCTGATGGGCGGCCTTGGTGYTGAATTCCCGTTCAACGATGACATCAGCTTTTTTGAAGCCTTCCTCGGAATCCCCCAGCTTGCTTTCGATGCGGGTTGCGATATTGGAAGGCGTTTCCGGCTTTGGATCGACACCCTTGGTGAATTGATCTTTATGGAGAATTGGCGCATCCGGCTGCATGGCTTCGACCACATCGATGACATGGGGCAAAACTTCATACTCAACTTTGATCAACTTCAACGCGCGTTTGGCGATTGCGTTGCTGGTGGCAGCGACTGCCGCCAATGGATGACCGTCATAGAAAACTTTTTCTCGCGCCATGACGTTGCGGGTCACGTCCCGGAAATTGACCATCAACTCGCCTGCTGCGGCGATTTCGACTTCAAGATCTGGAAAATCATCCATAGTCACGACAGCCTTGACGCCTGCTAGCGCCTCGGCGGCTGAGGTGTCGATAGACAGAATATTGGCGTGGGCGTGGGGGCTTCTCAAAACCTTGCCGAATAACTGACCAGGCAAATTGTAATCAGCGGCGTAGCGGGCGCGACCGGTTACTTTTTCAACAGCGTCGGGGCGCTCGGTCGGGTTTTTGCCAACGAATTTTAGCTCTTTTTCTTCATACGGGATCGCAGTCCCGTAGGGTGTTGGTTTCAATCCCATGGCTCAGGCCCCTCTCATTTCTGCTGCGGCATCCAGAACCGCTTCAACTACATTTTGATATCCGGTACAGCGGCACAGATTGCCCGCCAACCCAAAGCGAACTTCTTCTTCCGTTGGGTCGGGATTTTTGGCCAACAGACTGCGTGCTGCAACCAAAAGGCCCGGTGTGCAAATGCCACATTGCAAGGCAACGTGTTCGACAAATTTCCGCTGCAGCGGATGCAGTTTGTCGCCGTCCGCCATGCCTTCGATTGTTTCTATTTTTTTGCCGCCGGCCTCCACGCCCAGCACCAGGCAGGAACAAACCAACACGCCATCAAGCGTGACGCTGCACGCGCCGCAATCGCCGGTCGCGCAACCTTCCTTGGTGCCCGTCAAACGCAATTCATCGCGCAGGACATCCAGCAGGGTCTGGGATGTTTCACAAAGGAAATCGACTTCGTCACCATTTATCGTTGTGGTTATGTGATGCTTGCTCATTATTTCTTCCCTGCGGATTTGGCCCGGTTCAGGGCTGTAGTGGCGGCCCGGCGTGCCAATACGCCAGCCACCTCGATGCGATATTCTTTGGTGCCGCGTTTATCGTCTATCGGCCGGCAAGCAGCGCTTGCCGCAGCGGCCAGATTATCAAGCGCCGGTTCGTCCACCCTAGTGCCGATCAGGGTTGCAGCCGCCTCTTCCACCAGCAACGCTTTTTCAGCAACCGCACCAAGAGCCACGCGGGCATGGGTGCAAATACCATCGTCATCTAAAGTCAGATCGATACCGACGCCAACAACTGCGATGTCCATTTCGGTTCTGGGGGTAAATCTCAGATAAGCGCCACCAGAATTTGGGCGCGCTTTGGCTAAGAAAAACGAGACAAGAATTTCACCAGTCACCAAAGACGTATTGCCGGGGCCAATGCCAATATCTTCAACGGGAATATCACGCCGTCCGTTGGGACCAGCGATCGTTGCAATCGCTCCTGCTGCGATCAGCGCCGGAACACTGTCGGCTGCCGGAGAGGCGTTACAGACATTTCCCGCTACCGTCGCCCGGCCTCTTACTTGAAGCGACCCGATCAATTTGACGCCATCCATGACACCAGGCCAGGTGCTGCAAAAATCCTCATGATCCATCAATTCGACGCCTGTCACCGCAGCGCCGAAATGATAGCCATCGTCGAGTTTTTCGATTTGGCGGAGTTCAGCGATGTTTTTGATATCGACCAACAATTCAGGTTCGATCACATCAAGCTGCATCTGGACCAGAACATCGGTGCCACCCGCAAGCGCGCGGGCATTGCCCTTGCCGCTGGCAAGCAATTCAATCGCAGCCTCAACACTGGTTGGTGCTTCATATCGCATGCGCGTCATTCTCCCATGATGCTTTCAAGACCAGCGGTTTAGTTCGCTATATCCGTATTTTTCACGTTAGGTGTGATTTGTGATTGAAGGCAATTTTTTGATTATGTGGATTCAAAGTATATATGCGAACCAGAAAAAAAGACAGGCTGGATAAGGTCTAAACTGTTGTTACATAAATCAAACGGCCGGCAAAATATTGCCGACCGTGATAAATTTAGATGCTGGAATGGCGAAAGAGCCTGATCAAGTCTCGTTGCGCGGCAACAGAAACCCTCCAAAAAAAGCAGCCAGTTCATCATAGGCATCAAGCGGCAGGATGTGAGCGACATATTGGTCRGGKSKRACGATYNNAYGATMSAASYKKYAGYWYSATSCWYRMMSCRNCATANNGAAANATKKCNTYGCCRTKWTWNAGMWSKGCGYRNATWCATTTTTTCGTAATCCGTCAATCCATATTGGCCTTTGGCTGGCTTCAACATTGATGGCATGTCGGCAAACGACAATTCACGAAATCCTTGCTGGAACACCGCATTGACTTCGATGACGGAGTCGATATCGGCATCACTTGGCGTATGCGTCCGTACAGGCGATTTTGGATTATTTTCCAGATAATCACATAGCTTGGTGATTGCGGAATCCGATGCGGATGGAACCTCGGCACCAGAAAAGGCAAAGATGCGCCAGCGGGTATCTGACGTCACCACGTGGCCCAATTGCATGGGCTTGGCATCAGCAAGGCGGACAACAGGCGCCGAATGAAACCGCGTGCCTATTTCAAACCCGGTCGCAAGATTTTGCCAGCTTGAGGCTCCTGTCAATTTGGAAGGTTTGTAGTGAATTGTGAGACCAGCGGTAAACCGCCCACCTTTGATAAACTCTTTCTGAAACTTGGGGATGCTTGCATCTTCCGGGTCGGTTTCTCCCGGAGGCGCACCAACAACGCGCGACCATTCGTGGTCAAAATCTACCAGACCTTTGGCCGCTGCCCGACGTTCTTCGGAATATGAATGTAACAAGTCTGGCGACGACCGGCCTGTTAGAACCGAAATCAATTTCCAGCCCAGATTGAATGTATCCCCCATCGATACATTCATGCCCTGCCCTGCCTTCGGGCTGTGAGTGTGGCAGGCATCACCGGCAGTGAAGACCCGAGGTGCCTGGTGTTCGACCTGGTCGGCAGGCACATCGTCGAACTTGTCTGTCAGGCGGTGACCAATCTCGTAAACCGACCACCAGACCACTTCTTTTACATCAATCGTAAAGGGCTTGAGGATGCGGTTCGCTGTGGTGACCATATCATCGATTGCCAGATTTCGATTGGCAACGCGCTCATCTTCACCAAGCTTGTCCAGCTCCACATAAAGCCGGACCATATAGCCGCCTTCGCGTGGCAARACCATAAGGGTACCGTCGTTGCTGGATTGAATGATCGACTTCATCCGATAGTCAGGAAAATCAGTGACTGCCAACACATCCATGACGCCCCAGGCTTGATGTGCCGCGTCGCCATGCAGCTCACCACCGATTGCGTTGCGTACATTGCTGCGGGCACCATCACAGCCGACCACATAGCGGGCGCGTACTGTTTCCGTTTGGCCTTCGCGTGCAGGATCAGTGCGCTCCAGGGTAACTTCGACGGGATAATCTTCGGTCTCTGCGCCCACCGTCAGGTCCAGCACTTTCACGCAATAATAGGGTTCAAGTTTTGAAGGCGAATTGCGCATGATATCGAGATACATGTCATGCACCCGCGCCTGATTGAGAAGCACGTGCGGCATCTCGGTCATCCCGTCGGCAACATCCTGGATACGCCCGTTTCGAACAATCTTGTTAGGATTTTCAGGATCAGGTTTCCAGAAAGTAGTCTCGTTGACCCAGACACTTTCGCGCTTCACTTTGTCGGCGAAACCAAAAGCCTGGAACATTTCCATCGAGCGAACATTGATACCGTCGGCCTGACCTTTTTCCATCGGCCCTGATTTTGGTTCAACGATCATGGTGCGGATTTCGGGAAATTTCGCAAGTTGAGCAGCAAGGCATAGCCCCGCAGGCCCGCAACCAGCGATCAGCACATCGACCTCGGTCGGTAATTCATCCTTATTCCGCTCTGTTCCCCGGCCTTCCGCCGGTTCAAAGATATCTGGATCTCCGGGTTTGAATCCATTTAAATGAAATTGCATGACTCGGTTCCCTGTTACGTGTTCTTGCGAAAGATAGTAAGTTTACTTATTATTTGCATACATATTAAATCACGTCATTGGAAATGCAAGAGTGCAAATTGCTTTCTTGGATTGTAGAATGTTCTTCGGGCGGCCGGAAAAATATGATTCATACGGACGAATTTACAACTTGGCGAGGGGAAATTGAATGGAAATTTACGGCATGGCGGGTCATATGATCCGACGCCTGCATCAAAAGTCTGTTCATATTTTTTTAAAAAATATCCGGAGAGCTGGGTTTGATCTGACCCCGGTTCAGTTCGCAGCTATGGAAGCGTTGCGCAATAACCCGAAAATCGGACAAGCGAAGATATCGGCACTTATTGCTTACG
>JAESRU010000093.1 GCA_016764455.1 Hyphomicrobiales bacterium
GCTTGTCCGATGTCATTGTCTTTAATGGTAATATTGATGTTCCCTTTCTTCTTTTTTAAACTTACTTTAGCAGAATCTGCTTTTGCATGTTTTCTGATTGCGTTTGGCGCGTCGGCAACGCTCGCCCAAGAAACCAGACCAGGCATTTACATCATCTATGATGTCTCGAATTCCATGTGGGGCGAATTGCCGGACCAAAGCCGGAAATACGAAGTCGCCCGCGAAGTGCTCGCCAATTTCATTTCCGGCGATTTTCCAAACCACGATATCGCGCTTCGATTGTATGGCCACCGCTCCAGATCAAGCTGCACAGATACCGAACTGGCCGTACCATTTGGCCCTCAGTTGGCGATAACTGGCCCGCTGACAGACATTGTCTCAAGCGTCACTCCGCGTGGCAAAACGCCAATCACTCTGTCGCTGACACAAGCGTTGAAGGATTTTGGCAACCGGTCTGGTGAAATTATTCTGATCTCCGACGGCATCGAGACCTGCAACGCCGACCCGTGCGCCCTGGTGCGTGAATGGCGGAACCGCGATGTAGAAATTCGCGTCCATGTTGTCGGCCTTGGCCTTGAAGAAGAAGCCCGCGCCGCGATGCAATGTATTGCGGACGCAGCAGGCACCCAATATCACGATGCCAATTCAGCAAGCGACCTTGGTGCTTCGTTGCAGGACATTCAGGAAACGGCGCAAGCCGCCCCGATGCCGCCAGCGCCCGAACCTGAAATGGTTACCCCGACGCCTGACCCGGAACCAACCAATGAACCGATTTCGGTTGCGTTACGGATCAGCGCATTTGATGAAAACGGCGCACCCATGCGCGCAATAGGCACCGTTGTCCTTCTAGGCGGCGGTGACGCAATCCCTGTATCCAGTAACGGCCGCTTCCCGATGCTTTCCGGCGATTACACCTTGCAGATTGGCGTCGAAACCGAAAATGGCAATATCTACAATCCCGTCTCAATGGAAATCGAAGTGGGTAGAACCGGAGATACCAAGATCGACGTTACGGTCGTCCGCCCACCCTCCGTCATGGTCCGGGTTGACGGYGAATTTGCYGGTCCYCGCACCGGCATTGTGCACGGCTTCCAGAATGGCWCMCAGGTGCTYAGTTTCCRMTCSARAGAYCTSRTCTTTATCGACGAAGGCGAWTACGAATTCCGGATCGTATTGGGYCACGAAAACACCCTTTCTGAAAGCTTCAAGATCGAAACCGGGCAACATCACGAGCTGGTCTATAATGTCCAGAAAACCGTCCATGTCTATTTCCGCGTTTTCCCCCAAGGGTCGGATGAGCGCGTAAGACGCCACACCGAACTGTGGCAAGGTAACCAGCGCAAATATGTGGTCCATTCAAACAATGGCCAGGAGGTGCTGCCCGGCACATACGCGATGCGTGTGCCAGATGCCCTCAATCCGTTTGCAATTGCTGAAATCACAATCANMAACGAACCGGAACAAATTCATGAATATATCATGCCCGTTGGTTGGGCCATTATCCGCTATGAAAATTCAGACGGCACCACCATGGACGATGCCCGGGTTGGCATTACAGCAGCCGGCGGACGGCGCAATCGCAATCGCCAATCCGGCGAGCGGTTCCCTCTGATCGCCGGTCATTACACCGCCAAAGGCTGGAGCCAATTGGGTGAATTCGATCTGGTCGAATTTCAGATAACCAACGGTGAGGAAACAGAAATTATATTGCGTGCCAAACCCTAAGGCCCGATCACTATTGTTTTGACGCAAGCTTCATAGCTTCAAAAATATGGCTTTCATTGAGATCATCAACACCCTGTTTCTGGAGCAATTCATAAGCCGCCAACGCGGCTTTACCAAGCCCTGGGTCAATGCCGAGAGACTTGGCAAGTGCCACGCCATAGAGCGCATCTTTCGCTCGCAAGGCACCTGTAAATGTAATATTGCGGTCATGATCATTGGCAACCATGCGCAGGGTATTGCGTACCACCTGCGGGCTCGCCGCCTGCCCCTTGGCAATCGTATCTGCAACTTGGGCTAGATCAAGCCCGGCTTTTTCCGCCATGAGCATGCCTTCGGCAGCGGCTGCAATTTGCACCGCTCCCATCAAGTTGATCATCAGCTTGTAAACTGTGCCGGCACCAGGCGGGCCAAAATGYACAATCGCATTTGATACCGGATCAAGAAATGGAGTTGCTGCATCCAGATCGCCTTTTTCCGCGCCCACAAGCAGCATCAATTCCCCCGCAGCCGCATTGTCTGGCAGTCCTGTAACCGGGCAATCGATCGATCTGAAGCCTGCGCCATGTGCACGGCCAGTAAATTCAATCGCGTGTTGATGGGAAATCGTTGAACATTCGATKGCSARGCATCCGGGCGACGCATTCCCGGCCAACGCACCCTCTTCGCCGTACCAAACGTTTGACGCAGCTTCGTCGTCAGCTACCATGGCAAAGACGGCTTCAGCGCCAGTGGCTGCTTCTTTTGGTGTATCGGCAATTTGAAACCGGCCACCAAGCGCTTCRGCTTTGYCCCGGCTTCGGTTCCAGAGGGTCAATTCATGCCCGGCATCAGCGAGGCGAAGCGCCATGCCTCGCCCCATATTGCCAATGCCGAGAAAAGCGACCCGTGCCATTGTTAGTTCTTGGTCTTGTCGACCAAAGCCTTTTCAGTAATCCACGGCATCATGGCACGCAGACGCTCGCCGACTTCTTCAATCGGATGTTCTGCGTGCGCTGCCCGGGTTGCCTTGAACGAGGTCTGGTTGACCTTGTTTTCAAGCATCCAGTCGCGCACGAATTTTCCGCTCTGTATATCATCAAGAATGCGCTTCATTTCGGCTTTCGTTTCCGATGTCACCACACGAGGTCCGGATACATATTCGCCATATTCAGCTGTATTCGAGATCGAATAATTCATGTTGGCGATGCCGCCTTCATAAATCAGATCAACAATCAGCTTCACTTCATGGAGGCATTCAAAATATGCCATTTCCGGGGCGTAACCGCCTTCGACAAGGGTTTCGAACCCAGCCTTGATAAGCTCGGTCAGACCGCCACAAAGCACAGCCTGTTCGCCGAACAGATCGGTTTCGCATTCTTCGCGAAAGCTGGTCTCAATTATCCCGGCACGACACCGCCAATCGCGGAGGCGTAGGAAAGTCCGATATCATGGGCGTTGCCCGATGGGTCCTGGTCGATGGCGATAAGGCAAGGCACCCCGCCACCGCGCAGATATTCCGAACGCACCGTATGGCCGGGGCCTTTGGGGGCAACCATAAGGATATCCAGATCGGGGCGCGCATCGATCAGGTTGAAGTGAATGTTCAAGCCATGGGCAAACATCAGAGCGGCGCCCTGTTTCATGTTTTCAACCAGATGATCGGTATAGATATCGCCCTGCAATTCATCAGGGGTCAGCATCATGATGACGTCGGCCCATTTGGCGGCATCAGTAACATTCATCACCTTGATGCCTTCGTCTTCGGCTTTCTTGGCGCTTGCCGACCCTTCACGCAGAGCAACAACAATGTCCTTGATGCCAGAATCCCGCAGGTTCAACGCATGGGCATGGCCCTGACTGCCATACCCGACAATGGCAACTTTCTTGCCTTTGATCAGATTGATATCGGCGTCCCGATCATAATAAACACGCATCCTAAAACTACTCCCGTATATTTGCTGATGGATAAGCCCGGACCTCCGGGCAGTTTTTTAGTCGTCAAAAATTCCTGTAGCACCGCGTGATAATGCGGCAATTCCGGTCCGCGCCACTTCAACCAGTCCGAGTGGCATCATCAGAGCCACAAACTGGTTCACCTTGGAGGTACGGCCGGTAATTTCAAAAACGAAATGRTCAAYTGTYGCGTCAATCACGGTGGCGYGAAATGCGTCYGACAARCGAAGCGCTTCAACGCGRRCKTCRCCRGTTCCAGCSACCTTGATCAGCGCCAATTCACGTTCCAGCGGGCGTTCGGTTGTACTTAGATCCCGGACCATATGGATCGGCACCAAACGTTCAAGCTGCGCTTGGATTTGCGCCAAAATCCGCGGTGTTGCTGAAGACACAATAGTGATGCGCGAAACGTGACGCTCATGCTCGGTCTCTGAGACGGTCAGGCTATCGATATTATAGCCGCGCGCTGAAAACAACCCGATCACACGCGCCAGAACACCCGGTTCATTATCTACCAAAACCGAAAATGTATGGCTTTCAACTTGCTCTTCTGAATTACTCATCACTGCTCAACCTTGCTCGTTTTGCATCACGGCATTTGCTCAATACTGCGCCCGGCCCAATCAAACAAGTACCTTGCCTTCTTCTGAAATCGCGGACCCAACTTCCTCGTCGCTAACGTCAGCACCAAGAAGCATTTTGTTGTGGGGCTCGCCAGACGGGATCATCGGAAAACAATTGGCCATCTGGGCGACCCGGCAATCAAACAGAACCGGCTTGTCCACCACAATCATTTCCTTGATCGCTTCATCGAGATCACCAGGCTTTTCCACCCGGATGCCATGCCCACCATAAGCTTCAGCCAGCTTCACAAAATCCGGCAGCGAGTCAGTATAAGTTTCAGACAACCGGTTGCCGTGCAGCAATTGCTGCCATTGGCGCACCATACCCATATATTGGTTGTTCAGAATGAAAACCTTGACCGGCAATTTGTGCTGAACTGCTGTGGAAAGTTCCTGCATATTCATCAAAATTGAGGCATCGCCTGCAATATCCACTACCAAGGCATCGCGATGTGCCATCTGCGCGCCAATTGCCGCCGGCAAGCCATATCCCATGGTTCCAAGCCCGCCTGACGTCATCCAGTGATTGGGCTCCTCAAAGCCAAAAAACTGCGCCGCCCACATCTGGTGCTGGCCAACCTCGGTGGTGATGTAGGTGTCCCTGCCCTTGCAATGTTCGTAGAGCTTCTGGATCGCATATTGCGGCATGATGATATCGTCGCTGGGCTTGTATTTCAGGCAATCACGGTCGCGCCATTTGTCGATTTCCGACCACCAGACCTTCGACGCCTTTTTATCAGGCATGCACGACCGATCGCGCCAAATACGCNAAAAATCTTCCAGTACATGGGCAATAYCGCCAACAATTGGCAGATCAACCATGATGTTTTTGTTGATCGAGGATGGATCAATGTCGATATGGATTTTCTTCGAATTCGGTGAAAACGCATCGACCCGCCCGGTAATCCGGTCGTCAAAGCGCGCCCCGATACAAACCATGAGATCGCAATCATGCATCGCCATGTTGGCTTCATACGTTCCATGCATCCCGAGCATACCGAGCCATTCTTTGCCCGACGCCGGAAATGCCCCAAGCCCCATCAAGGTCGAGGTGATCGGATGACCGGTTATGCGGACAAGTTCGCGAAGCAAATGGCTGGCTTCGGGGCCTGAATTGATAACCCCGCCGCCGGTATAAAAAATCGGTTTTTTGGCCTGGGCCAGAAGCGCGACCGCCTCTTTAATGGCACTGATATCACCTTTTAATTTAGGGCGATAACTGCGGTGCGTGATCGGGCCGCTATGAAGGTTACTGCTGGTGAAAATCTGGACATCCTTGGGAATATCCACCACGACCGGACCCGGACGGCCACTGGTCGCCACATAAAAAGCCTCATGAATGATCCGGGATAAATTATCCACATCCCGCACCAGATAGTTATGCT
>JAESRU010000094.1 GCA_016764455.1 Hyphomicrobiales bacterium
AAACGCGCTTTTACCAAACCCTTCAAGGATTTTGTCTATCCCCTTATCCAAAGCGTCTCCGCCCGCCAAAAGAGCTAAGGGATCAAGATTCCCCTGGATCGTCTTTTTGCCTGACAATGTTTCACGCGTAAATTCAATATCACTCGCTGTATCAATTCCAACGCCGTCAATATCGGTGATATTTGCCATCTCTCGATACACCAGCGGGGCACCCCGTAAAAACCCGATTATAGGAATTTCCGGATAGCTTTCCTTGATCGCCCTGGAAATTTTGCGCAATGGCTCCAAACACCARATTTCGCGCTCGTCTTCTGCCAATGACCCGGCCCAGGAATCAAATATCTGAATGACATCAATACCGGCTTCAATTTGTCCTTTCAAATAAACAATGGAAGCCTCGGTCARAAGATCAATCAGGCGAGAGAAGGATTGCCTGTCCTGATAAGCCCAGCGCCTGGCGGGCGCTTGTTCCTTGGTACCTTCTCCAGCCACCATATAAGTAGCAACGGTCCAGGGAGCCCCGCAAAACCCGATTAAGGCCCTATTCTCGTCCAACCCAGCTCTGACCCGAGACACAGTTTCAAATACTGGCGCCAAATGAGTGGTAATTTTTCCAATATCCAGCCCGCCAAAATCATTTTGATCCAAAGGTTCAAGTTTTGGACCCTCACCAGCAACAAACCAGACCTTTTGTCCAAGTGCGTCAGGAACAACCAGGATGTCTGAAAATAAAATGGCAGCATCAAAGCCAAACCTCTTGATCGGCTGCAAGGTAACCTCAGCTGCCAACTTTGGTGAATAACAAAGCGAGAGAAAATCACCGGCTTCCGCCCGGAGCTTTTTATATTCCGGCAGATACCGTCCCGCCTGGCGCATCATCCAGAGYGGAATTTGGCAATCACTTTTCCCTTGGAGAGCCTGAATAAGAGGTTTTTTCACAGTCATCACGGCAGMWCTTCTTCCTATAAATATATAGATTCTAGATAGTTGATTATTCTTTATGACACAGGCGTTGGTCGAATTAAGATTTGGTTAACCATTTATCCACATGAACGGAATTTTCAAAGYGGGGCATGGACTAGAACACAAYATTTCCAAATAYAATYATTTTTACTAAAAATAGTCKTTATTTATCAATATGTTATAAAATTATCTKGAGGTCAAAAACGATTTAACCTGTGGAAATTAACTGGAAAACCAGTTGGAAACACTCCCCATTCCAATCAAATGCCAAACCCTTGGATAAACCTGCCCACAGACTGTATCATGTGGACAAATTCAATGGATAACCTCGTTTGAAAGCCAAGTTATACAACAGGCCCAAAAGTGTGTCTGTTTGTCCACAATTCACCCACAACGGATCCACCAGTGCCCAAGACCAAAAATTTTTTTCACGTTCACCTGATATCGGACGCGACCGGGGAAACCCTGCATGCGGTGGCGCGCGCGGCAGCTGCACAATATGCAAATGTCCGCGCCATCGAACATACCTACCCCCTTATCCGTTCGCGTGATCAGCTCGACAAGGTTATTACCGGGATCGAAGCMGCRCCCGGKATCGTGCTTTGCACATTGGTTGACGTGGACCTGGCAGAACATTTGAAATCCAAATGCCAGGAATTTGGGTTGCCATGTGTTTCAATCCTTGATCCGATCCTGACCGTATATCGCTCCTATCTTGGCACCGAACAGACCCCAAAAATCGGCGGGCAATATATTCTGGACGCGGAATATTTCCACCGCATCGACGCTCTCAATTATACCATCGTGCATGATGATGGCCAGCACCCGGAAGGCCTGGACAATGCAGATATCATTTTGCTTGGGATCAGCCGCACATCAAAAACACCGACCAGCATGTATCTGGCAAACCGGGGCATAAAAACCGCCAATGTGCCCCTTGTTCCAAACGTACCCTTGCCGGTTGAACTTGGTCAGGCAACAAAACCACTGATTGTTGCGTTGATATCTTCGCCCGAACGCATCATGCAGGTGCGGCGAAACCGGCTATTGTCCCTGAAAGTTGAAAACGATACCGATTATGTGGACCGCCGGGCAATTGCCGCTGAAATTACCGAGACCAAAAAATTATGCGCCCGCAACAATTGGCCGGTAATCGATGTGACCAGGCGCTCGATTGAAGAAACCGCGGCCGGAATATTGTCGCTCTATAATGAACRAAAAGCAGCTGATGAGACATGACTGAAACACCCAACCAAGACCCGATAATCCTGGCCTCAGCCAGCATTGTACGAAACAATCTGCTCCGCGCAGCAGGGGTCGAATTTTCTGTCCAGGCGTCARATGTTGAYGAAGCAGCTRYTYKASARGYWCWGSRTATTCCCGATGGATCCATGCCACCAGCAGATATCGGTCTGGTATTGGCAGAAGCAAAGGCCCGCGCGGTCGCTGAGCTCAATCCGGGCGCACTTGTGATCGGCGCTGACCAGATTTTGGCGCTTGATACAGAGATATTTTCAAAGCCCGATTCGATCGCAGCAGCCCACCGGCAATTGATGCAATTGAGGGGTCGGACCCATGAGCTTCACGCTGGAATTTGTTGTGTGCGCAATGACAAAACCCTGTTTCGCTATACCGACAGCGCCAGTTTGACTGTCCGGGAATTTTCCGATGATTTTTTGCAAAATTATCTGAACCTTGAAGGCGAAGATGTTTGCACCAGCGTCGGCGCCTATAAACTTGAAGGCCGGGGGGTCCAGCTTTTTAACAAAATCGAAGGTGACTATTTCACAATTCTTGGGTTACCGATGGTGCCGCTTCTGGAATTTTTGCGGGACGAAGAGGTCATCGCGCAATGATGTCTGTCGCCACATCTTGCCCCCATGCTTTTGTGGCCGGATGGCCAATTACCCATTCCCGTTCGCCTCTTGTCCATAATTATTGGCTCAAGGAACTGGGAATTGATGGGTCCTATCAGGCAGTGGCGATCGAGCCTGAGAAAATCGTCGCTTTCCTTGGTGGCTTGGGCAAAAGCGCCGAATTTGTCGGCGGCAATGTCACGATCCCTCATAAAGAAGCCGCCTATCATTGTTGTGCTCACCATTCAGATGAAGCCCGGCGCTTAAAAGCCGTAAATACGGTCTGGCTGCAGAATGGACTGCTCTACGGAGACAATACCGATGGCCACGGTTTTGTCGCCAACATGGATGATCAGGCACCAGGTTGGGACAAAACTGACGGAATCGCGGTGATTTTTGGTGCAGGTGGTGCCGCCCGCGCTATTTTACTGGCCCTTGAAGGACGTGGCTTCAAGACAATCAGGATCGTCAATCGTACCCCGGCGCGCGCCACCCGGATGGCGTTAGAACTAGGCATATCGGCAGAGGTTTTTTCAGTAGATAAATTGCAAGCAGCGATTTCAGGCGCCGGGATATTTATCAATACGACATCTCTTGGCATGACCGGCCAACCGGCGCTGGAAATAGATCTGTCTGCCCTTGCRCCTGGCGCCATTGTGAATGATATCGTTTATTCCCCGCTTGAAACAAAACTCTTGGCAGCCGCCCGCCGGTCCGGGTTCATGGCTGTTGATGGATTGGGTATGTTATTGCATCAAGCTGTGCCCGGATTTGAACATTGGTTTGGACAAAAGCCAATCGTCAATAACGCATTGCGCGAACTTGTTGTCCAAAAYCTTGGAGCCAAACAATGCTGATCATTGGATTAACCGGCTCGATYGGRACCGGRAAAAGCACAATTGCCAAAATGTTCGGGGCCCACGGCATMCCGGTTTATGACGCCGACGCTGCTGTCCATGCGCTCTATAACGGTGGCGCAGCTGTAGCTGCGGTKGAAAAAGAATTTCCCGGCACCAGCGTCGATGGGGTGATCGACCGCCAAAAATTATCGGCCCAGGTATTGGGTGACCAGGAAAAGCTCAAAAAACTGGAAGCCATCGTCCATCCATTGGTCCACGAATCCGAGCGCGCATTTATCGCTGAGGCCCAAGCRGCRGGTCATCGCCAGGTGATCCTCGAAATCCCGCTTTTGTTTGAAACCAAAGGCACCAAACGCTGCGATTCATTGGTTGTGACCAGTGTATCACCAGACATACAGCGAGCGCGTGTTTTGGCGCGGTCCGGCATGACTTTAGAAAAATTTGAAATTATTTTGGGAAAACAAATGCCGGATGCCGAAAAGCGTCGAAAAGCGCATTTTATTGTGAATACTGGCACCGGAATGGATGCTTCCCGCAAGCAGGTATCTGATATTGTGCGGGCATTATACGCGGTTCGCTCTCATCAAGCGATTGCATAGACCCGCCAAATCAATGGGGGCAGGGAGATAAAAATTGCGCGAGATTGTCCTTGATACGGAAACCACAGGATTCGACCACGACAAAGGTGACCGGATCGTGGAAATTGGTTGCGTAGAATTATTCAACCACATCGCAACCGGAAAAACCTGGCACACCTATATCAACCCCGAGCGGGACATGCCTCACGGTGCGTTCCAGGTCCATGGCTTGTCGCAAGAATTTCTGTCCGACAAACCTTTGTTTGGTGCTGTTATTGACGGCTTTCTCGAATTTATCGGTGACGCCGATTTGATCATCCATAACGCGGCGTTTGATATCGGATTTCTGAATATGGAAATTGATGGCGTTTCGGCGACCAAATTATCCATGTCCAGGGTTATCGATACCTTGTCGATGGCGCGTCGGAAAAATCCCGCCGGGCCCAACAGCCTTGATGCTTTGTGCCGACGGTTCGGGATCGACAATTCCGGTCGTACACTCCATGGCGCGTTGCTCGATGCCGAGCTTCTGGCGGAAGTTTATCTGGAGCTTAAAGGCGGTCGACAGGCAGGGCTGACATTTGAATCATCAATCCCTGTCGCCCAAACCGGCGAAACGGAAACAAATGGAAGTGCCGGGGCGCGGCCCACGCCGCTGCCGTCACGCCAAGATGCCACCGTCCAAACTGCACACAAGGAAGCAATTGCCCGGCTTGGTGACGGCGCAATCTGGAATAAATACGATGCCTGAAAACACACCTGAAAACGGTGCCTGAAAGCAACGTTTGACGACCGCTCTAGTTGGTCGGTGCGGCTTGCTGGGCTGCTGCTTTTTGCTGGAACAAGGCCATGAAATCAATCGGCTCCAGCATCAATGGCGGATAGCCACCATTGCGGGTTGCTTCAGCAATGATCTGGCGGGCAAACGGAAACAGAATGCGAGGGCATTCGACCAGAACAATTGCTTGAAGGTTTTGTTCAGGCACATTTTGTAGCCGCATCATGCCAGCATAGACAAGAGCGACCTTGAAGACGACTTTGTCGTCTTCAACAGCTTCTGCATCCAGGTCCAGCTCGACCTCATATTCGTTCTCGCCGATCTTCTTGGCGTTGACGTTGATTTGAATCTGGATTTGCGGATTTTTTGGCCCTGCAGCCAGAGATTCCGGCGCATTGGGGTTCTCGAACGAGAAATCTTTTACATACTGTGCGAGCACATTCAGCGATGGAGCAGCGCCGTTTCCGCCCGGTCCCGGTGCCGGCGCAGCGCCGGGTGGTGGACTTGCTGCGGGTGCAGCGCTTTTCTTCTTCTTCGGGCTTTTCGCCATCAAATT
>JAESRU010000095.1 GCA_016764455.1 Hyphomicrobiales bacterium
ATCCGGTGCGCAGGTCGAAACCCTTACCAATCAGTTCAAGGGTGTGATCGAAGCCGGTGGCGGCTCGATCCAGAAATCCGAATATTGGGGCCTCAAGGTTCTCTCCTATCGGGTCAAGAAAAACCGCAAAGCGCATTTTTCGCTCCTGAACATTGATGCAACATCTGATACTGTTGCCGAAATGGAACGTCAGATGCGGTTGAATGATGATGTCCTTCGCTTTTTGACCCTTCGGGTTGAGGAATTTGAAGAAGGTCCATCTGTCATGATGCAAAAGCGCGACAGCCGCGATGACCGCCGTGGTGGTCGTCGCGATGATCGCCCGGGCGGACGCGGACCAGGCAGACCTTCAGACGGGCCGCCAGCTGCAAAAGCTGAARCRAAAAGTGAAACGAAAAGTGAAACGAAAAGTGAAGATAGCGGGGCCAAGGAATAGTCATGGTTGATATTGCACAACTTCCAACTCGTCGGCCATTTTTTCGGCGCCGCAAGACTTGCCCATTTTCTGGTGATAACGGGCAAACGATTGATTATAAAGATGTCCGCTTGTTGCTGCGCTACGTATCTGAGCGCGGCAARATTGTYCCRAGCCGGATTTCCGCCGTATCGCACAAAAAGCAGCGGGAATTGGCGAAAGCTATCAAGCGGGCACGTTTTCTCGGGCTTCTGCCTTACGTCATTGACTGAGGCCAGACGACCATAATTTCCACGAGAGGATAGTTGCTGGCCARGGTCTGGCCAGCCAGCTTGCCTCCTCCCGGTTGAGGTAGACCCTTTTTGGGTTGCCTCTAACCGCTTTTGTAGCGGGACAGCAGGACGATGATAAAATTAGTAGCAGCAGGAATTTTGGCAGGGCTGGTTGCCGGCGTTTTATACGTCGCAGCCGGTAACGGCTCTTTGCTATCTTTATTGCTGTTCTACACAGCCCCCCTGCCCTTGGCGATTGCCGGATTTGTCTGGTAYTGGCCMGCCAGYATTGCCAGCATWATTTCYGGYGCCATTGTGGTGGCMTTCGCRGCKGATCTGCGYTTRGCGGCGGTKTTTACSGTTAGCTTTACYCTGCCGATTGCCTGGTTCTGTCACCGGATATTATTGTTTCGCGAAACGCCGCGATCAGATGGCACACCGGATCGCGCCTGGTATCCGCTCGGCAACATAGTGGCATCGGTGGGGGTTATTGCAGCCCTATTGGTGATGGTCGGCATTCTGACGATCACCGACAGCCTTGAAGATTATCAGTTATTTGTCCAAAGCCATTTCCAGAGCTTTAGCGAATTATCTGAAATACCGAGCGATGGACCGCAAATTGATGCGGACCTGTACCAGGCTTTTTTGACACAACTCTCGTTTCTTCTGCCAATCGTTCTGGCAGCCGGATGGATAATGATTGTCTTGATCAATCTTTATGGCGGCGCGAAAATCGCAGCTTTATCTGGCCAGCTCACGCGTCCATGGGATGATTTATCAGCTATATCACTGCCGCAGATGTATGGCATTGCGATGGTGCCTGCGATTTTGGGAACAATGCTGCCGGGCCTTATTGGGCTGGCTTGTCTGATTTTACTTGGCACGTTGGCGATTGCGCACGCTGTCATCGGGCTCTCGATATTGCATTCGATTACCCGCAAATTTCCCGGTCGGGCAATTTTGCTGGCGATCGTCTATGGCGGCGTGATGCTGCTCGGCTTCCCACTCATCATTCTTTCTGTTCTCGGTCTCATCGAGCCATGGGCCAGGCTTCGTGACCGGGCGGCCAGCGGCGGGAGCCAATCCGGCCCCGGCAGAACATGAATTCAATGCATTTACGAAATTAGAAAAACCAAGGAGAAAATCAATGGAAGTAATTTTGCTGGAGCGCATCGCCAAGCTTGGAAATATGGGCGACACTGTCTCTGTTAAAACCGGGTTTGCACGCAACTATCTTTTGCCTCAGGGCAAGGCGCTCAGATCCAACAAAGCCAATCTGGCCAAGTTTGAAGCCCAACGCTCCGACCTTGAAGCCAAGAACCTTGTGCAGAAAACCGATGCTGAAGGTCAGGCCATTACGCTTGACGGCATGACCTTTGTCGCTATTCGCCAGTCCAGCGACAGCGGACAATTGTACGGCTCGGTCACGACCCGTGACATTGCTGCGTTGCTGAAAGCAGCCGGCGTTGAAGTCAGAAAAACCCAAGTCCACCTCCCCGCCCCGATCAAAACACTCGGCCTGTCCGACGTGATCGTTGCGCTGCATCCGGAAGTTGATTCGACCATCATCATCAACGTCGCCCGCAGTGAAGAAGAAGCTGAAATGCAGGCGCGCGGTGAAGATGTCACCCAGCGTGATGATTTTGACGATGAAGACGAAGACGGCATCGAAGTCGAAGACGTGTTTGAAGATGCTGAACTTGCTGCCGAAGCCGAATCAGAACTTTCAGAAGAAGCAGACGATGACGCAGCAGAAGAAGTTGCTGTTGTTGCTGAAGAAGAGGCGACACCGGAAGCCGACGAAGAAGCCGGTGAAGCTGAAGAGACAGCAGAAAACAACGACTAACAGCGCGATATTACATCAATTGAAAAGAGCGCCTCGTCGGGGCGCTCTTTTTTTGTCTGCAATTGCCGCAATTCCATCCAAACCTTGAGATACATTTCTCGAATCGGAGCTATCGCTCAACTGAACAGCTTAGAAATTGGTCAAGCTTTTTTTGGTGTCACTAGCGAAAACTAACGAAAATGTGCCTCTGGGTTGTGGACGACAATGTATAATGATTGGCCCCATAGACCTGACCTCGTCCTGGGCGTATCGATGAGTGGAGGAACGAGGCAACTGAATTGACGGACAAAGCGGCAAAATGAACGCATACGCAGAAGCGGCCACCCAAGTCGACGAAGACACCGACCTGCCATTTCGGCAGGCACCGCATAATATCGAAGCTGAACAGGCGCTGCTGGGCGCTATTCTGCTGAACAATGCGGCTTATGACAGGGTGATGGATTTCCTGGAACCCGAACATTTTTTTGAGCCAGTACATCAACGGATTTACGATATTGCCGGTCAAATCATCCGGTCTACAAAGCTTGCCTCACCGATCACGCTCAAAACATTTTTTGAGGATGAGGAAATTGCCGAAGGGGTTACCGCCCAGCAATACCTGGCGCGGCTCTCGGCGTCTGCCACAACCATCATCAATGCCGCCGATTATGGCCGGGCGATTTATGATCTGGCGACAAGACGCAATCTGATCATGATCGGCGAGGAACTCGTCACGAACGCCTATGACGCGCCAGTTGACCTCTCCCCCGACAAGCAGATCGAAGAAGCGGAATCCCGCCTTTACGAAATCGCCGAAAAGGGCCGTTATGGCGGCGGCTTCCTGACCTTCAAACACGCTTTGACCGATGCCATCGACATGGCGGGCAAAGCCTATAAACGCGATGGTGGATTGTCCGGTATTGCGACCGGGTTGAGCGATATTGACGCCAAGATGGGCGGCTTACAGGCCTCCGATCTGATCATCATTGCCGGGCGCCCTTCGATGGGGAAAACCGCGCTGGCAACCAATATCGCTTTTGAAATTGCCCGTGCGCATCAATTTGAAGTCAAACCAGATGGCAACAAAGAAACCATCAATGGCGGCGTTGTCGGGTTTTTCTCGCTGGAAATGTCAGCCGAGCAATTGGCGACACGTATTCTGGCAGAGCAATCCGGGATTCCATCCGAGCAAATTCGTCGTGGGCGTATCCATGATGGTGATTTCCAGCGCCTTGTCGGGGTCTCACGGGAATTACAATCGATCCCGCTTTATATCGACCATACCGGTGGCATTTCGATCGCCCGGCTTGCAGCGCGTGCCCGGCGGCTTCAGCGCGAACACGGGCTTGATCTGTTGTTGATCGACTATCTGCAATTGTTGCGCGGCTCGCATAAACGCGCCGCCGAAGGCCGGGTGCAAGAAGTCTCCGAAATTACCACCAGCCTGAAAGCGCTGGCGAAAGAATTGAATGTTCCAATCATCGCCCTGTCACAGCTTTCAAGGCAGGTTGAAAATCGTGATGATAAGCGCCCGCAACTAGCTGATTTGAGAGAATCCGGTTCAATCGAGCAGGATGCCGACGTTGTTATGTTTGTGTACCGCGAAGAATATTATGTAGAGCGCAGGGAACCCCGTGAAGGCACCGCCGAACATATCGAATGGCAATCGGAAATGGAGAGCGTCCACGGCCTWGCWGAASTRRWTRTCRSCAAGCAGCGTCATGGACCAACGGGCAGCATCAAGYTRCAATTCCAGGCTGAYGTGACCCGCTTTGGMAATTAYGTRCCGGATYCGCACCTCCCCCCTCATGGCGGTCAGGGCTAACCATTGTCACGGCTTGACGATATCTCGCCCCTGATCCCGGAAGAAGCGGGTGCACGTCTTACTGTCAATCTGGGCAATCTGAAACACAATTATCTTTTGCTGGCGCGCCAGGCTGGTAGCGCCAATTGCGCGGCTGTGGTCAAAGCAAATGGCTACGGCCTCGGCCTCACKSAATGCACCAACGCATTTCTGGAAGTTGGCGCAGATACGTTCTTCGTTGCGCAAATTGCAGAAGCCCGTTGCGTCCGCGACATCGCCCCTGACGCCACGATTTATGTGCTGGCTGGCATCCCGGTTGGTGCCGCCGGATACTTGGCAGCGATCAACGCARCGCCGGTAATTTGCTGCATGGAGGATGCCCGCGCATGGGCCGAATTATGTCGCAAGGACGGGAAAAACCGACCCGCTGCGCTTCACGTGGATACCGGGCTGAACCGGCTCGGTATTTCGCTTGATGAGATCGACGCATTTCGAACCGAATTTTGCAACGACCCRGTTTTCGATCTCGCGCTGATCATGACCCATTTYGCCTGCGCMGATGAACCGGRTCATCCATTGAAYAAAATCCAGATGGAGCGGTTTGATATCGTCCGYGCTGCGTTCCCCGGKGTRCCYGCRAGCCTTGCCAATTCRGCATCGCTTCTGTGGGAAGABRATGCTCGCTCGGACATTACGTTTGACGTAGCAAGACCTGGCATTGCGCTATATGGCAGCGCGGCGGGCAACGATATTCCAAACCCGATGAAACCGGTGGCACGGCTCGAAGGCACCGTTATTCAGGTACGCAATGTCGCGCCCGGTGACACGGTAGGTTATGGCGCGACTTTCACCGCCAAGCGCCCCAGCCGGATTGCAATTCTCTCGGTTGGCTATGCTGACGGATATCATCGCAGCCTTGGCAATGGCGGCGAGGCCCCGCAGGCAAGCGTCGCGATTGGACAAACCCGCGTGCCGGTGGTCGGGCGGGTGTCGATGGACATCATTACCGTCGATGTGACCGATCTGGGATCAGAACCAACCCACCTGTCGATCCTGTGCAAATTGCAGGGTATCAATCAACTGGCCATCGCAGCCGATACGATCAACGATGAAATCCTGACCTCATTGGGGCCACGTTATGCACGGATATACCGCGAATGAACCCTGTTATTGCCTTGGCCTCACTGGGCCG
>JAESRU010000235.1 GCA_016764455.1 Hyphomicrobiales bacterium
GGGGTCCGCCCACATCTTTTCACGATAGACCTCGTAGTCAGCGAGAGAGGGGAACGAGAAATGGCAATAGGCGATGTCGTTCGGCCCTTCGTGCGGAAGGTGATAGCCGTGATGGGTGCCGCCAAGCTTTCTCACAAGATGGAGCCACGCCTTGGCGTAGACTTCAAACTCAGCGAGTTTATCAGGGTCGATCTCATATCGGACGGTGCAGCTGATCATTTCTTCTTGTCCCCAAAGCCGGACAGGGGCGGAAGGCCGCCCAAACCGGGCAGGCCGCCACCGCCCTGCTGCCCTAGCTGTTTGGCGGCGCGTTCCATCGCAGCCGGGTCGAGGCCGCCTGCGCCACCCATACCTGCGCCACCCATACCTGCGGGCATACCGCCGCCTTTGCCCATCAACGCGCCCAAACCGCCACGCATCAGGCCTTTCTTGCCCATTTTGCCCATCTTCTTCATGGCGTCGGCCATCTGACGGTGCATCTTCAGCAGTTTGTTGAGGTCGGACACATCCTGCCCGGCGCCTTTGGCGATGCGCTTCTTGCGTGACGCTTGCAGCAAAGCCGGATTGGCGCGTTCGCGTTTGGTCATCGACTGGACCAGCGCGATCTGGTGGACAATCACCTTGTCGTCAAACCCCGCCTCTTCGATCTGCTTCGACATTTTGGCCATGCCGGGCATCATGCCCATCATACCTTGCATGCCACCCATCTTCTGCATCTGCTCCAGCTGGGATTTCAGGTCGTTCATGTTGAACTGACCCTTCTGGAAACGTTTCATCATCCGCTCGGCCTGTTCGGCCTCCAGGGTTTCCTGGGCGCGCTCGACCAGAGCTACGATGTCACCCATGCCGAGGATACGACCGGCGATCCGCTCAGGCTCAAACGTCTCAATGGCGTCCATCTTCTCGCCAAGGCCGACGAAGCGGATTGGTTTGCCGGTGATCGCACGCATGGATAACGCCGCGCCGCCGCGCCCGTCGCCTTCAACCCGGGTCAGCACAATGCCGGTAACCCCGACACGTTCGTCAAACGAGCGCGCTACATTGACCGCGTCCTGGCCTGTCAGGGCATCGGCAACCAAAAGAATTTCGTGTGGGTTGGTCGCGGCCTTGATCTCAGCCATCTCGAGCATCAGGGGCTCATCCACATGGAGCCTGCCCGCCGTATCAAGGATAACAACGTCATACCCGCCAAGTTTCGCCGCTTCATGGGCCCGCTTCGCGATCTGGACCGGCATCTGCCCTTCGACAATCGGCAGCGTTGCCACGCCGGTCTGCTCACCAAGCACGCGGAGTTGCTCTTGCGCCGCCGGGCGACGCACATCGAGCGACGCCATCAAGACCTTGCGCTTTTCTTTATTCTGAAGGCGCAGTCCAATTTTGGCCGATGTGGTGGTTTTACCAGACCCCTGTAGCCCGATCATCATGATCCCAACAGGCGCACTGGCTTTCAGGTCGATCGGTTCGGCATCAGACCCGAGCATAGCGACAAGTTCATCATGGACGATCTTGACGACCTGTTGGCCCGGCGTCACGGATTTGAGAACTTCCGCACCAACGGCGCGCTCGCGAACCTTGTCAACAAACGTGCGTACAACTTCGAGCGCCACGTCCGCCTCAATCAGCGCCCGGCGCACTTCGCGAAGCGCTGCATTCACATCAGCTTCGTTTAGCGCACCGCGACCGGTCAGCTTGTCGAAAATGCCTGCAAGGCGATCTGAAAGGCTCTCAAACATATTTTTTTCCTTAAGCCTACATTTCGGCTTCGCCGAATGGCCGGCTCATTCTGAARTCCAAYGATCAGGAACCGCTCAAGGCCAACGCAAATCGCACCCGTGGGCGAATACTCGCTGACGGGTGTTGACCCCCATGCCTCCCGATCAGCCTCATTTGGCTTCCATGTGCATAGCAGCCCCAAGACACATAAGGTCTTCAGGATGCCGGGAATTTAGTGGCACTGGGGATTTAAGTCAATACAAGTCGAGCATCCGCRTGATTAGCCGCCACARGGCGACAAATCATGGATTCGTTCCAAATTCACCGATCAGCTTATATATGTGTATTTTGGGCGGGTTTGGAAGGCCTGCCAAAAAGCTGGCGTTTCCGTCGCGATTGCCCATATAACCGGATCATGAGCATACAGACAGGCATACCCTTTGTGAAAATGAACGGCCTTGGCAATGATTTTGTCGTGGTTGATGGCCGAACTGCGCCTGTAAACCTGTCGGAAGATGATATCCGCCGCATCTCAAATCGCGAAACCGGGATTGGCTGCGACCAGTTCATTATTCTCGAACCTTCGACCAAAGCCGATCTGTTCATGCGCATCCATAACCGCGATGGTGGCGAAGTTGAGTCATGCGGCAACGCTACCCGCTGCGTCGCCAGCATCTTGTTTGCCGAGACCGGCAACGACAGCGCCAGCATCGATACCAATGGCGGGTTGCTCCAATGCACCCCCGCTGGCGATAAGAAAATCCGTGTCGATATGGGGCGSCCCCGGTTTGAGTGGCARGATATTCCCYTGAGCGAACCGTTCGCCGATACCAGAGCMATWGAATTRCARGTCGGGCCYATYGATGCCCCGCTGGTCCATAGCCCRAGCGTCGTCAATGTAGGCAAYCCCCACGCGATTTTCTGGGTCGATGACGTAGAAGCTCATGATCTGGCGGGCTTCGGGCCGCTGCTGGAGCATCATCCGATATTTCCCGAAAGCGCCAATATCAGCCTTGCCCAGATCAAAAGCCCGCAATCAATTATTTTGCGCACCTGGGAGCGCGGTGTCGGCCTGACCAGYGCTTGCGGCACCGCAGCCTGCGCCGTGACCGTTGCAGCTGCCCGCAAGGAACTGACCGAACGCAAGGTTGTTGTCACACTTCCTGGCGGTGATCTGGAAATGGAATGGCGCGAAGATGACCACATAATCATGACTGGCCCCTATGAAACCGAATTTGAAGGCATCATCGACGATGCCATGTGCGGTCGGGTGTCTGTGTGATGAGCAAAGAAAATGTGAAAACCTTTGGCTGTCGGTTAAACGCCTACGAATCCAAAATAATCGATGCGCATTTGGCCGCATCAGACGACCAGGCAACGATTGTCTTCAACACTTGCGCTGTGACCAACGAAGCTGTCCGTCAGGCCCGTCAGGCAATCCGCAAGGCACGCCGGGAACACCCGGACAAGCGCATTGTTGTCACCGGCTGCGCCGCCCAGGTTGAACCCGAAACGTTCGCCGCCATGGCGGAAGTTGATCTGGTTCTTGGCAATACCGAGAAGCTCGACGCCGCCAGTTACCAGACAAATGCATTTGGTGTTGGGACGGAAGAGAAAGTCCAGGTCAACGATATCATGTCGGTCACAGAGACCGCYGCYCACCTGATCGACGGGTTTAGCGCGCGGGCGCGGGCATTTGTACAAATCCAGAATGGTTGCGACCATCGCTGCACTTTCTGCATCATCCCGTTTGCCCGGGGCAATTCGCGCTCGGTGCCCATGGGCGACGCGGTTCACCAGATCAGGCATCTGGTTGAAAACGGTTTCAACGAAATCGTACTGACCGGTGTCGATATTACGTCCTATGGCCCGGACCTCCCAGGCAAGCCGTCTTTGGGCCGTCTGGTCAAAACAATTCTTGATCAAGTGCCACACCTGCCCCGGCTACGAATTTCATCAATCGACTCGATYGARGTCGATGACATCCTGYTTGATCTGATCGTCAACGAAGAACGCCTGATGCCGCATCTGCATCTGTCGCTTCAATCTGGTGACAACATGATTTTGAAGCGGATGAAACGCCGCCACACCCGCGAAGACGCCATTCAGTTTTGCGAGACCGTCAGGAAGGCGCGTCCGGACATGGTGTTCGGGGCAGATCTCATTGCCGGCTTCCCGACGGAAACCGATGAGATGTTCGAGAATTCCAGAACCATCATCCAAGAATGCGGCCTGACCTGGCTTCACGTTTTCCCGTATTCGCCAAAGCAGGGAACGCCTGCCGCTCGCATGCCGCAAGTTTCGCGTCAGGTCATTAAGGCGCGGGCAAAAATCCTGCGTTTCGAAGGCGAATTGATGACCCAAAAACTCAACCAGCGTCTCACCGGCACCAGAACCAGATTGCTGGTCGAGCGTGGCGATATGGGCCGTACCCCGGAATTCGCGCCGGTTTCAATCGATCATGACGCCCTCCCTGGGGCCATCATTCCGGTTGAAATTCGATCGGGCATCGACGGCGTCTTGCAGGGAATTCGCATCTGATGGCTGAGGAAAAACCCAAGGGCTTTCTTGGTCGCATGTTCAACCGCCTGCGCGGCAAAGAGGAACAGCCCGAAACACCCGGAGTAACCGCGCCTGAAGCTGCAATTGAAGAAGCCGCGCCCAAGCGGGAAAAGAAAAGGACAAAGCCAGAAGCGAAAACCCCCGCCAAACCAAAGGCTCCGGTGAAGGCGAAAGCCAAGACACCAGCCAAGCCAAAAGCGGCGGCGAAAAAAGAGACGGCGAAAGAACCCACAGCAAAGGCGGCTCTAGAAGTTACGGCTGAAATTGCCAAGCCCCCCAAGGCAAAAACAGAACCAAAAGCCAAAAAGCCCGCACCTGCAAAACCGAAGGTTAAAAAGCCAAAGGTAGAAGCACCAAAGGTAAAAAAACCCGTTGCAGCACCTGTCGCTGAAGCTGTTCCAGCACCTGAAATTGAAAGTGCACCCGTCCCCACACCGCCAGTGACGGAACCACCGGCTGTGACGGAGCCACCAGTGCCCCCAGCGCCGCCAAAGATCACAGAGGTGATTTCTCCGGAACCGGAGCCTGCTCCAGAACCAGAACCCACTCCAGAGCCAGAACCTGAAGAACCGACAAAGAAAAAGGGTTGGTTCGCCCGGCTGAAATCCGGCCTGTCGCGCTCGTCAAACCAGCTCAAAGAAAACATCACCTCGGTCTTTACCAAGCGCAAACTTGATGAAGATACGTTGCAAGATCTCGAAGATGTCTTGATCCAGGCCGACCTTGGCGTCGAGACCGCCATGAATATCACCGAGGCACTGGCCAAAGACCGTCACAACAAGGAAGTCACAGACCGGGAAGTACGCGAGATTTTAAGCGCGGAAGTAGCAAAAGTACTCGCCCCTGTAGCTCAACCGCTGGAAATATCCGGCATCCACAAGCCGCACATTATCCTGGTGGTTGGCGTCAACGGCACCGGCAAGACCACAACAATCGGCAAATTTGCCGCCAAATTTCGCGATGAAGGCAAAAGCGTCATGCTGGCAGCAGGCGATACCTTCCGCGCAGCTGCCATCGCCCAACTCAAAATCTGGGGCGAGCGTGTTGGCGCACCGGTAATATCCGGGAAAGAAGGCGCAGATTCGTCCGGCCTCGCCTACGACGCCATCACCGCCGCCCGAGAACAAAATGTCGATATCCTGATGATCGATACCGCCGGCAGGCTGCAAAACCAGACCGATTTGATGGCCGAACTTGAAAAGCTGGTCCGGGTCATTGGCAAGCAG
>JAESRU010000117.1 GCA_016764455.1 Hyphomicrobiales bacterium
CCCTGGGTATTTTTGGAATATGGTCCACAAAAGGCTTACCCGAAGTTACGCATCGGCCGCACGGAAGAACGTGACGTAAAAAACGTCATCGCCGGTGTTACTTCGCTGGTGCCGTTCGGCCTGCGGGTGGCTAAGACCGATATGAACGAACTGCTTGGCGTGCCGGTGCCTGATGATGATGCGGAGGTGCTGCAGGCACCGGCAGATGCCGCTGTTCCAGAATTCAAACCTGATGATACAGACAAGTCGGAACAAGCCCTGCAAAGCGCTGATGCCGAAATAAAGAAAGATGACATCGACGCACTGGCGCAAGTCACCGATGAATTGCTCGGTTCGGCCTCGGACCGGATCATCAACCAGATCCGCGAGTTGGTGGAGACTTCAGACACAATGGAAGATGTGCGTGACGGCTTGCTCGGACTTTTCCCTAACCTGGACCCGGAAGATTTCGCCGATCAAATGCGCCTGGCGCTGACGTATCTGGAACTGTCGGGGCGTGATGAGGCGGATAGCCCGAATGCCTGAAGTCAAACCCTTCTCCGTTAATCCCACCGAGGCCATTGATTTTCTGCGCGACAAGATCAACCTGCCGACGCGGGCCTGGACAGATGTTTGGCAAGGCATGCATGCTCGCGCCTTTGTTGTCGCCGGTGCCAATAATGAGAAGCTGGTAGCGGATTTTCGTAATGCCGTCGAAAAGTCGCTGGAACAGGGCACCACGCTTGAGACATTCCGTAAAGACTTTGATGCAATTGTCGCCAAGCACGGGTGGAGCTATAACGGCAACCGCGGTTGGCGCTCGGCTGTTATTTTCAACACCAATCTGCGCATGTCTTATGCCGCTGGGCGCTGGGAGCAGATCCAGCGGGTCAAGCAGCAACGGCCGTATTTGCGCTATGTCGCTGTGCTCGATGGCCGCACAAGGCCGGAGCATGCAGCCTGGCACGATACGATCTTGCCCGTCGATCATGCATTCTGGCACACCCATTTTCCGCCCAACGGCTGGAACTGCCGCTGCACGGTGCAATCTCTAAATGACCGTGATCTCAAGCGCTTTAACCTGAAACGTTCCAAAGGAGCGCCGCCAACACCCAAAGTCACCCGTACCATTAAAACCCCGACAGGGCCGGTCAATGTGGAAGTGCCCGACGGTATCGACCCTGGCTTTTCCTACAATGTCGGTGAAGCTGCCTTCGGCCGCGGTGCCCAGGCCCGCGCGCTTGAGGCGCACGGTCCGTGGCGGGCGCTCGACGCACCGGGTCAGTCACTGGTTGACCTAAAGCCCTTGCCGCTGGATAAGCCTATTGCCAGTGCCGGTGAGGTCGTTACCCCTGGTAATGAATCGGGCTTACGTTCGGTTTTGCGTGAAGCATTCGATGGTGCGGATGAGCTGATACTCAAAGATCCGACAGGTGCTCGGGTACAGCTGACCCAGGCGATAGTCGATCATATGATGTCTGACGCTTCAAGGCGGGACGGGCGCGAGCGTTACTTCCCGCTGTTTCGCGAGGTTATTGAGAAGCCGGCGGAAATCTGGATCGGCTGGGCACGCTCGGATAAGAGTGGCCGGGTCGCTTTGCGTCGCCGTTATGTCAAACTCATCGAAATCGGTGCCGGGCGTATCATCGGCCTGATCGCCGATGCCGATGGTGGCATGTGGTCGGGCTTAACGCTTTTCAGAAGCCGCAAATCAGGCGGCGCAAAATTGCGGGCGGGATTACGTATATTCAAGAGATGATTGAAGGATCGTGACTCTAGCCACCGCCTTGACCTGGTCGCTCTACATCGACCATTGAAAGGCGGTCCCGTCGATGCATGCTGTAGGCATCATAGCTGATAGCCTGATATTTTGCAAATTCTGCCGTCACAAGCCCAGGCCCACATAAGCCGCTACAGCGCGATAACGGTTCGGCTACGACATTGCACGCTGAAATTAGCCCGCGGCGCGCCTACCCCTTTAAAGACCCTTTAAATGAACGGATTAATTAGGCCAGTGGCCTGCGAAAAACGCTTGTCAGTATTTTGAGGGTGAAATCAGGCTCTCCCCATCACCCGGAGAAACGTTTCTCCGGTATCTGAAGCAAGCCTGCTGGCTATCAATAGGCAAGATTTCAGACAGATGCAAATTGAAAGCAAAATAATGTGACCCCGGTGCTGTGCAACTCACTCCCGATCCCGTTATCAGATGATGGATCAGAAAAAATTGTTAAGTGGATCCACTTGCTGCCTGCCGATGGGGTTTCCACGTCTGATAATCGCGGGCCGTATCATATTAAAGATATGGCCGAGGTTATTGCAACCAGCCTCAATCAGGCCGACGGCCGTCTGCCGATCGATGAAAATCACTCAACTGATCTCGCTGCACCAAAAGGTGCGCCTTCACCAGCACGGGGGTGGATTGTCGAACTCAAGACCGAAGACGACGGCCTGTGGGGCAAGGTCGAGTGGTCGACTGAGGGCGCAAAGCTGATGGCGGAAAAAGCCTATCGGTTTATCTCGCCGGTGATTACGCACCTCAAGGACAAGACGATTACCAGCATTTTACGCGCCGCTCTTACCAACACCCCCAACCTGCGCGGACTGGCCGCGCTCAATTCGGAGAAACCCATGGATATTCTGGAACAAATCAGAAAGCTGCTCGGTATTAAAGATGATGCTGGCGACAAGACCGTTCTTGCGGCAGTGACCGCACTTCAGGCCAAGAGTGAAGGCGGTGACAATTCTGACACCATTGAAACAGCCCTGCAGGCGGCACTCGATCCCATTGCCACAGCTGCCGGTCTCAAGGCTGGCGCTACCGGCGCTGACATTCTCGGCAAGATCAAAGACCTCGCCGATCCGGCCAAGTGGGTTAAAGCCGATGTGGTCAAGGAACTGCAGTCGCAGATGACCGCACTCACAGATGGTGTCGGCAAGGACAAAGCCGAGCTTTGCGTTGATGCCGCCATCAAGGACGGCAAGCCTGGCGTCAAATCCCTGCGCGATCATTATATCGCCCGCCACATGAAAGAACCGGATGCGGTTGCCAAGGAGCTCGATGCCATGCCGTCACTGACGGCCGAAACACTGGCGCGAACATCACCGCCCGACAAGGACGGCAATGTGGCGCTCAATTCCGCCCAGGCAAATGCCGCCAGGTTGCTCGGCATTTCGGCTGAAGATTATCAAAAGACCCTGGCTGATGAAGCCAAACAACTGGAGGTGCTCTAATGGCTGCACTCACAAAAGGTCGTAATACACCACGCGCCGATGGCGATATTCAATCCTATCCGGTTCTGGCGGCGACAAAAATCCAAGTCGGCGGGCTCACCGCCCTCGATGCCTCGGGCTGGGCTATCCCCGGTGCCACCGCCACCACGCTTACAGCGGTCGGCCGCGCCGATGAAGAAGTGGACAATTCCGCTGGGGCAAATGGCGCGCTCAGGGTCAAGGTGCGCTTTGGCACATTCCGGTACGAGAATTCCGCCGCTGGTGATCTCATTACCGCAGCCGAGATCGGCGACGATTGTTACATCGTTGATGATCAGACAGTCGCCAAAACCAATGGCACCTCGACCAGGTCCGTTGCCGGCAGGATTGTCCAGGTTGACGCCCAGGGCGTCTGGGTCGATCTGAGAATCTCGTAAGTTGAGATAATTCGTTTCGAAACATCACGGCGCTCACGCCGACACTGAAGGAAAAAAAGCATGTTAATCACCACCGCCAATCTAGACGCGCTGCGCGCCGGTTTTAAAACCTCGTTTCAAAAGGGTTTAAATGAGAGCACATCGCTGTTTGACCGCATTGCCACGACGGTGCCGTCTACCAACAAAACCGAGAAATACGGCTGGCTCGGTAAAGTACCCAAAGTGCGCGAGTGGATCGGGCCACGTGCGGTTCAAAATCTGCAGGAGTACGATTACTCAATAACCAACAAGCCGTGGGAATTGACCATCGGTGTCGACCGTGACGATATTTCCGACGATAATCTCGGAATTTATGCGCCGCTGTTCGAAGAAATGGGCATGTCCACCACATCTCATGCCGACACGCTGGTTTTTGACCTGCTGAAAGCCGGGTTTACCACGAACTGTTATGATGACCAGTATTTCTTCGACACTGATCATCCGGTGCTGGATGAAAACGGCGTGTCGCAGTCTGTCGCCAATACCGATGGCGGTTCCGGCACCCCGTGGTTTTTGATGAGCACGCAACGGCCTTTGAAGCCGTTGATTTATCAGTTGCGCAAGCCCTGGGAATTTATCGCCCGTGACAACGTCACTGACCATAATGTGTTCTCGATAAAAGAATTCCAGTACGGCTCTGATGCAAGAGCCGATGTCGGCTTTGGCTTCTGGCAGTTTGCCTGGGGATCCAAACAGACCCTGGCCGCGGGAACCTATGCTACCGCGCGCGCCGCCATCTCCGAAATGAAGGGTGATTACGGCCGCCCGCTCGGCCTGATCCCTAATCTGCTGGTAGTGCCACCGTCGCTGGAAAGCGCCGGGCGCAAGCTGCTGAATTCCGAAAGTGCATCGGGTGGTGAAACCAACGAGTGGAAGGGCACAGCCGAACTTCTGGTCGTGCCCTGGCTGGCATAATTTCTCTCACGGCTGATCCTCGCGGGCGCGCCAAACGATTGGCGGCTCGCTGGTCAGCTCGCGGTCCTCTTAATTCCAGAAATCCTCACAGGAGCAACCCATGAATACGCAACAGAAAAACAAGCTTAAGAAATTGACCAAGGCTGCTGACGACTTGCAGGCGCAGGGTGTCGCGGCTTTAAAGAGTTTTGAACAAGCCAAGCCCGGTGAGGAAAGTGTTGCCGCCGATAAACACCTGGCGGAGGTTGAAAAGAAGTATTCCGAGGCCAAGGCCAGGGTCGAGGAATATCAGGCACAGCTTGACGCTAAAAAAACACCTGCCACTGGCAAACCAACCTCGGGTAAAATCACCATTACTGCCAAGAAAGACGGTTTTCGCCGGTGTGGCATGGCTCATCCGGCTGAACCCACCACGCACCCGGCCGAAACGTTCACGGCCAAAGAGCTGGCAATCCTTGAAGACGAAACAATGCTGGTTGTGGTGCGGGGCTGAACATGGCCAAGCAACGCGAAATTGATGACCTGCTGTCCGAGATTGAGACGCTCAAAGACCAGTTAAAGCAACTGGGCGAGAGTGCTGCAACTCTGGAAAGCATGATCGCCCTGGACAACGAAAAGGCCCGTGAACAAAACCCCGGCCTGTCCAGCGGAGACCAGGGCAGAGAATATTTTGACGAGGATTAGGAATACCCCCCGAACCCGTGAGACATAATTAAGGAGCAAGCCGATCACCTACGCCACCCAAGCCCAGCTCCTGGACCGTTACGGCACCCGCATGCTGATTTCTCTCACCGATCGCGCCAAGCCTGCCACCGGTGTTATTGATACCAGCGTTGTCGATCGCGCCCTGGCTGATACCGACGCGACCAT
>JAESRU010000118.1 GCA_016764455.1 Hyphomicrobiales bacterium
TTCTTCTTTACCTTTAGCTAACCCATGAATATCCATAGGTTCAGATAAAATACCTCCAACGGTCATTCGAGGATTTAATGAAGCATACGGGTCTTGAAAAATAACCTGAATACGCTGACGCAAGGGCATCATACCAACACGGTCAAGCTGGCCCAGATTTACACTGTCATACAGAATATCACCGGAAGTGGCTTTTTCCAATTGCAGAATACAACGGCCTGTTGTGGTTTTTCCACACCCTGATTCACCCACCAGCCCAAGGGTCTCCCCGCGCCTGATGTCAAAGCTCACACCGTCAACGGCCTTCACATGGCCAACCACCCTGGGGATAAGTGCTCCTTCGGTGACCGGAAAATGCATTTTGAGGTTTTTCACCTGCACCAGCACGTCGCTGTCGGGAGACCGTGTGGTTTTTTCCATACTCATCAGGCGGTCTCCAGGGCGTTGATTAACTTGTCGTGATGCCAGCAGGCGGTGGTATGACCGCCATTTACAGTTTCCAGTTTCGGGCTCGACGATTTACATTTTTCCGACGCAAAATTACACCGTGGCCGGAAGGCACAACCGTCATCCAGCTTGGTCAGATCCGGGGGCTGGCCCTGAACCGGGTCAAGCTTGGCCTGACGCGGCTGGTCCATGCGCGGGACCGAGCGCAACAGCGCCAATGTATAGGGATGGCGCGGGTGGTGATAGATATCTTCGGCTGTACCGCTTTCAATAATCCGTCCGGCATACATTACGTTTACCCGGTCGGCATAACGCGCCACAACGCCCAGATTATGGGTAATCACGATCAGGGCAACACCGAGTTCGCGGGTGAGGTCTTTCATCAATTCGAGAATTTGCGCCTGAATGGTCACATCCAGTGCGGTTGTCGGCTCATCGGCAATAATCAACTTGGGATTGCACGACAGGGCCAGAGCGATCATAACACGCTGGCGCATGCCGCCACTCAAATGATGCGGATATTGCTTCAACCGCCGCCGGGCATCAGAAATGCCGACTTTTTCCAGCAATTCAAATGCACGTTCATCCGCCTCGTCCTTGGTAAGGCCGAGGTGCTGCTGGAGGGTCTCTGTTATCTGCAGGCCAATGGTGAGAACCGGATTAAGCGAGGTCATGGGTTCCTGAAACACCATGGCGATCTGGTTACCACGCACGTTGCGCATTTCTTCGTCACTCAAGGTGGCGAGATCCTGATCCATGAACTTTATATGGCCACCCACCACACGACCGGGAGGATCAGGAATCAGTCTTAATATAGACAGCGCACTGACTGATTTACCGCAGCCGGATTCTCCGACAACAGCCACGGTTTCACCCTCATCCACATCGTAGGTAATGCCGTCAACAGCTTTGACAATTCCCGCAGAAGTGAAGAATTGGGTTTGCAGGTTTTGAACTTCCAGCAACTTCGCCACTAACCAAATACTCCCCGTTTGATTATGGCTTTTAGCCCATTTTTATTTTTACACATCCCTCGTCCAATCTGCAACAAGCGCATAGCCGACCAGAGACCTTATGATTGTAGCTTAATTTCAGAACCATAACAATGCAATAGACTTCCGAATTTGTCCCACATACCGGAAAAACCCATAGAATAGCCGGGGCCGATCAAAGGGTTTTTTCAGATTTTAGAAATTCAACGAAATATCTCTGGGTATCGAGTTGCAGCTGGCCACTATCAATGCTTGTTCTTTCGGCAATGCGGGTTGCAGTCTCAAGCCGATTGAATAGCGAATAGCGACATCATATTCCTGCAGACCGGGCAATAATTCTGTCCGGGCGCGCTGACGCCACTGCAGATCCTGCTGATAGGCCTCTATTGCCTTTTGCAGCGATTTTTGTGCCTTTTCAGGCTTTGCATTTTTGCCTCTTAATGCCTTGCGGGCCCTGGAAAGTTCTTTCCTGATGGCCGCGGTTCCCTCTATCGAATTAAACAGCTTTGAGGTCGCACCGATGACTTTCGAAGCCTGTTTTGATTCAAGGCCTTTAATCTTGTCGCCAAGTTGCTCAATGTCGGCGCCCAAACCAGCCAGCCGGTCGGTTTCTGAGATGGTGGAAATTAGTTCCGCAAAAACCTCATAAGCCTGGTCAGTTGTACGCTGATATTTACGCTGCGACAGCTTTTCAGTGTTCATGAGTTTGTTAAACTTTTCGTTTTCAACCTTCCAGTTTTCCGGAATGACGCTTTCCAGCTGCAGGCGCTGTGCTTTAAGATCCGCTGCAAAGGCAACCAGATTTCCAAGCTCCCGGCCTTTTGATTTCCTGTTGTCAATTTCAGTGGTGGTTGCTTTTAATTCAAGGGCAATTTTACGAATGTCTTTTTCTATTGACCTGACTTCACTGTGCAACGGTCGATATGCTGCCGTAGCCGCAGAAATGGCAGCTTCCGCTTGCAGGACATCGTCGCGGCGATCAAAAACAGCCATCGCACTGTCAAGGGCCTTGCGGATTGATGTCTGCTGTTTTTTGGGCAGATAACTTACATCCAGTCTGGCGGCCTTGGCAATCGCTGCGCGAATGTCATCGCCATTGCTCTCCAGTTCCTCAAACACATACCTTCCGATACAATATTGCAACTGAGGGTTCAGCGGCGGCGGTGCGGTGCTCGACGTAAGCGAAACCCTGTTTGGAAGGTAATTTACCATCGCGGGAAAATTTGCCACAACAACCAGCGCCAGCAATTGCAGACCGATAAACGGAATAACCCCTTTATACATCTGGATGGTTCTCACAGTCGCCGGTGCGACACCGCGCAAATAGAACAAGGCAAAGCCAAATGGCGGGGTAAGGAAAGAAGTCTGAATATTCAGGCCAATCATGACACCCAGCCACACTGCGGTGATGTTGGCGGAGGGATCGGCCAGCAGGATAGGTGCTACGATCGGCACGACAACAACCGAGATTTCGATAAAATCAAGGAAGAAACCCAGAATAAAAATCACGCCCATAACAACAATGAACTTGGTCCAGAACCCTCCCGGCAGCGAAAACAGGAATTCGCGCACAAGTTCTTCGCCGCCAAAAGCGCGGAATGCGGAAGTCAGAATAGCTGCACCCATGAGAATAACAAACACCAGCGACGTCGTTTTTGCCGTATCAATCATCACCTCATGCAAGGTATTTTCAATCCGGTAGACGCGAATACCGCTCCAGATCAACGAGACTGCCAGTGCCAGTGATGCGGCCACCCCGATCAGTATCCCCAACAGATCCTTGTCGGTTTTTATCAGCTTGATGTTCATGGTGAAATAGTTGACGACAAAGCCCAGAACCAGCACAGAGACGATTGCCAAAATGGCAGGGGAGTAGCGGTTTTTCGCGTCATCCGTCAGGCGATACCCAGCCATAATCAAAGCACCGGCAGCACCAATGGCGCCCGCCTGATTGACGGTTGCAACACCGGTAATGATAGCCCCCAACACCAGAAAAATCAGTGCCAGTGGCGGCACCAGAGCCATAACCACATCTTGCATGAACTTGAAGTCAAACGCTCGCCCGCGCGAAACCGCCGGGGCCACTTCCGGTCGTATCATCGCGTAGACAAGGATATAGACCATATAAAGCGCGACTAAAACCAGACCGGGGACAAGGGCGCCAAGAAACATTTCGCCTGCACTGGTTGAGCCAACATCAAAAACGGATGGCATCGATAGCTCGCCGGTGGCTTGCTAGTATAAGGCCTTGCGCAGGCTTCCCGCCTGATCGGTGGCGGAGGCCAGCTGGTCAGCCAGAATAATCAGTACGATTGATGGCGGAATAATCTGCCCCAGGGTTCCTGAAGCTGCGATCGTGCCTGTTGCCAACGGCGTTGAATATTTATTGCGCATCATGGCTGGCAGGGAAATCAACCCCATGGCAACAACAGTTGCACCAACAATTCCTGTTGTCGCTGCCAGCAGGGCGCCAACAAAAACCACCGATATTCCCAGACCACCGGGTATGGGGCCGAACAATTTCGCCATCGTCACCAGCAGATCGACGGCGATTTTGGATTTTTGCAGCATAATGCCCATAAAAATGAACAGGGGCACGGCTATCAAAGTGTCTCGCTCGACAACCCAGTAAACACTTCGCAGATTGGTTACCCCGGCCGACAGCCATTGCCACGGAGAACCGGTGAAGAAATAAGCCGCCGGGTCGCCGGCAAAAACATAGCCCGATACACCGGCAAGCATGATTGACAGGATCGCTGCTCCCGGCAACGCAAAAGCTACGGGAAAACCCGACCCCAGCGCTGCGATCATGAGAACAAGAAGTAAACCTAGAAAAAAGAGTTCCATTCCGTGCCCTTACTGCGCAACGATGTCGGTGTTACGATGGCCGGGCTCAGCCCGGTAATCAGCTACCGCTTCAAATAAAAAACTGATGAACTGGATCAGCATGGTGGCGGCGAAAATACCAAGGAACGCTGCCATCTGGTATTTAATATAAAGACCGATACTGCCGGTTTGCGTCACTTCAAAATTCATCACCGGAGAATTGATAATCGACTGCTTGCCGGCAAAACCGACAATCAGAATTACCCAACAGGTGGGGATGCCAAGGAATAAAGCGCCAAAAACATTGAGCAAGCCCTTTTTCTTCGCCCTGAAGCCCGCATAAAGAACATCAACACGCACATGGCCCTCATCATACAGGGTGTAGGCTGAGGCAAACAGGAACAGGGCTGAATACCAGTAGCGCACCAGATCGCCCATAAACGCCTGTTCGTAGGAAAAGACAAACCGGGTAATGACGATGGAAAGTTCGGCAATTATTATCAATAATGCCAGCCATGAAAATCCCAGTGTGCGCGTGAACGCACCGACAATAAATCCGAGGATCACCAGCGGAAAATGAATATACATGCCGACGAAAGAAGGGCGCTGGAAGTTGCGGACGTTGTCAATTTCAAGAAACAGGGCGAAAAACCCTTCGACCCGCATGAATGAAACAACAATGTCGGCAACACCGACAATGAGCGCGGCAAAGAAAAAACTGCGGATGATATAGATATTCGCCATATGAATGCATCTGGCATCCCATCGCAGGGAGGTGTCGGGTGAGCGCAACACATAATATACGGAAATACCAATGGCTATCACATAGAGCAAGGTCGGCACGATGCTTGTGGACTTGCTGGCCAGAATACTCTCCGGCCCGGTAAATCCAAAGCCGACAATCAGAACATTATTGATTAGAAAGGCTGCAAGAACCCCCAGCATCGACCAGCCGACTATTCGGGTCACCGGTGCCGGTTGACCGTGTCGTTCGATGCCTGCGACACCGCCCCTATCAGACATTTTATCTCCCTAATCCCGGAAATCCCATACAAGCGTCCGACGCCCCCCTCCTGAATTTCCGTGGCCACAGCGACATCTTTTTCAACTTCGTCCGGCACTTTTGACGAAAAAGAGCGGGGCCAGCAGCCCCGCCCGATTTTTTTGAAATTACCCGACCTTTAA